>JAHRWB010000173.1 GCA_019090385.1 Pseudomonadales bacterium
CAGCCCTGAGCGTTTTGTGGTAAACAGCCCTGAGCTGCTCTTCATAAACAGCCCTGAGCGTTTTGTGGTAAACAGCCCTGAGCTGCTCTTCATAAACAGCCCTGAGCGGTTCGTGGTAAACAACCCTGAGCTGCTCTTACGCAAACAGCCGAAAGTACGGTTTCAGAGCAAGCCCTTTAATCCAGGACCCTCTCTAAAGCAAGCACGCTCACAAGCCGCTCTAATTCACCTCAATCTTTATATTTCTGGGTGCTACTTCTTTTTGTTTATTGAGTTCCAGATACAAAACACCCTTGTCTACTTTTGCCTTGATCTGAGTTTCATCTGCATCTTCCGGTAGCCGGAAACTGCGAGCAAAAGCACCATAGTACCGCTCCACACGATGCGACTTACCACGTTTTTCATCATCGCCAACAACTTCAGACTTTCGCTCACCGGACACAGTCAAAACGCCATCTTTTACACTTACATCAATATCTTTGGGGTCCACCGCCGGGACTTCCATATCAATGTTATACCCATTCTCAGTTTCATGTATATCCACCGGCGGATACCAATGATTTGTGCGCTCAGTATTCGGAAAACTGGCAAGCTCAGAATTGCGACCAAACAGGCCATCAAATTCTCTTATCGGATTCCATCTAACTGTATTCATAATGTCCTCTCCTTCGCGGCCTATCGGCATAATTGAAAGATAACTCACCTTTCGACACTTTACGATATGGAGGTCAAATGCACTTTTAAAAGACCTTGAATAATGAAAAAACCACCCCACATGGCAGAAAATTACACGATTTAGTCGCCAATAAGTCTGTCCACATCAGCTAAACGCGCTTGTATATCTTCTGAAGGCAAAAATGCTGCTTTAAAGCTGTTTTTCACCAGCGTTATTATATCCAGGTCGGACAACTCAGCATGTCGGGCCAGGCGCATAAAATTTTCATTAAGGTAACCACCAAAGTAGGCCGGATCATCAGAGTTTAAGGTAGCTAACAGGCCTTCATTCAACATCTGTGGTATCGGATGACGCGCAAGATCATCTACCACCTTCAATGCAAAATTTGATAACGGACATACGGTCAGCGGCATTTGCTCTTTCGCCAAACGTGCTACCAGCTTGCCATCCTCCATAGCCCGGTTGCCATGATCTATTCTATCGACCTTTAATTTATCCAGCGCCTCATACACATACTCAGGTGGCCCCTCTTCTCCAGCGTGTGCAACTGCCTTCAACCCCAGCGCTCTGGCCGCGGAAAATACCCGCGCAAAATCGCCCGGAGGGTGTCCCTGTTCAGAGGAATCCAAACCCACACCATGCAGCAGGTGCAAATAGGGCTGTGCATGCTCCAATGTTTCAAAAGCACTTTGTTCATCAAGATGCCGCAAAAAGCACATAATGAGGCGTGAAGATATTGCATGTTTTTCCAGCGCATCTGCAAGTGCCGATGCAATTCCCTGAACAATACACTCAAACTTTATGCCCCTGTCAGTGTGCGCCTGGGGATCAAAAAAAATCTCGCAATGGACTATGTTATTACTACGACAACGCTCAATATAAGCCCAGGTTAGATCATAATAATCCTGCCGCACCAACAACACTGCCATGCCCTGATAATATATATCTAAAAATTCCTGAAGATTGGAGAATGCATAGGCACTGCGTATTTCTTCGACCGTATTGTAAGGGATCTCCACCTGATTTCTTTCAGCCAGCTCAAACATCAATTCCGGCTCAAGGCTACCTTCAATATGCAGATGTAACTCTGCCTTGGGTAAACGCGCTATCAATTCAGATTGATTTGCCATATGACTTAAATCTCCATCTCACAGCCTGTATGCTTATAAAACTGAGGGGCACACAAGGCAGAGATCAATAAAGCTGGAAGTAATAGATTAAAACACAAGAATCCAAACAAATGCATCCCAAACCGAACTACCCAGGCATAGGGCAAATGCGGCGCATTGCACTGTCCACACAGGGATTGATCGGCAAGAATCGCTTTGGCCGCAAAACCAGCGGCGTATTAAATGCCATTGAACATCTTGGCTATATACAAATAGACACTATCTCCGTAATAGAGCGCGCACACCACCATGTACTATGGTCCAGAGTTCCCGGATACCAGCAATCAGATATTGAAAATCTACTTTTGAGCAAACAGATTTTCGAATATTGGTCCCATGCGGCTGCCTATTTGCCTATGAGAGATTTTCGCTACACCCTACCCAAAAAGAATGCCATCAAGCGGGGTGAAGTTCACTGGTTTCGTCGCCCGGAAAAGAAACTCATGCAATACATACTGGACCGAATAAATGCCGAGGGTCCATTGATGGCAAGAGAGTTTGAAACTGAGAAAAAAAGTAACTCCCCGGGTTGGTGGGACTGGAAACCCGCCAAGCGCGCACTGGAACAGCTATTTATGCAGGGCGACCTGATGGCAGTCCGCAGGTCTGGTTTCCAAAAAGTATACGATCTGACAGAACGTGTACTCCCACCGACAGTAAATACCTGCGAACCCGGTATAGAAGAATACGCTGATTTTCTGGTCAAAAATTTCTTGCGCGCAAATGGTTTCGCCACACAAAAATCATTTACCTATCTCCGACGCGGAGTAGAATTAAGAAATGCAGTGGCACAAGCAATTGACCATGGACTAGAGTCAGGCACCTTTATTCTGCTAAATCAATCGCATAGCAAAAAATCAGAGCGCTGCATACTGGATGCTAAGTGGCTGAACACACCGAATGCCAATCATCGCAAACCACCTCCGCGATTAAAGTTAATTTCTCCATTCGATAACGCAATCATCCAGCGTGACCGTACCCGTGATGTGCATGACTTTAACTATCAGATTGAATGTTATACGCCCGCACCAAAACGGAAATATGGGTATTTCACATTACCCATACTCTATCGAGATGAGTTCGTAGGACGTGTTGATTGCAAGGCCCACCGTAAAACCGGCTTGCTGGAAATTATCAGCCTGTTTATTGAGCAGGCCCCCCGCATAGAAAAATCAAGGGCAATGGACGTATTTATCGCAGAGCTTGGATTAGCTTTACGGAGTTTTGCGGCTTTCAATGCCTGTGACAGCATTAAAATTAACAAGGTTTCTCCTGGCAACTGGAAAAAACCCATTGCTACACTATTCAAATAACACCACTTTTAAGTGGTATTTAGTGGAAAGTGAGCAAGCCTCGTCTATGCTTAAAACAAAAGGGAATTTACGCACACCACGCGAGGTCAAGGACGACCATACCCCCATTTATGCGCTACCGATTACACCCGCGTAGTCGGTAGCTAGTGTGGATCTTTCTCTAGCATGCCACCTTATTATTGCCGACGATTCAGCTTTCGACACCTTATCTTCAGACCCTCTTATCTTCAAACCCTTTATCTTCAAACTTAAAGTCTTTCCAGTCGTTCATAATTCGTTTAGTTTCGGTTCAAGCTATATTCAGGCTCACTGCTTTAACCTAAGTCCAAATGAACCTATGAGGACTAAGTTATGACCGCAATCAGCTATAAAACACCACGGTACCGGACTCACGCTGTTGCACTGTTACTTTCCCTGTCCGTAATGGCAGGCGTTAGCACCGCTGCCCAGGCAAACAATTACTATTCTGGTTATATACATTTAGCAAACCATGCAAATAACTACCACCAGTATGAAAAACACAGACCCAAACAACACAACAAACACTATAACAAGCACCACAACAAGCGCTATAACAAGCACCGCTATAATCACTACAACACAGGGGCTGCACATACGCTTTATCCGCGGCATGACGACCATGAATGGAATACCGGTCACAGACGCCATCGCAATCAGGACTGGTACGAGTTTGCCAGCATACGAACCAAAAAGTCCCATCGCCGGGACAAGCAAATTCTAATACCTTCAGGGACGCGGCATATTAAATTAGTTGGCGACCGACGCAATACAGATATACTTTACGCATGGGTCAGTTATTCTGATGGATCCTTACAACGCCTCAGCGGGCTGCAGGGCACCCTCTACTTCGGCCAGACATTGGCAGCGCCAATACGACTAAGGCGACATAGTAATACCCGGGCCACGCTGCACCTGGTATTCCGACCTCATAACAAAGGCCACCGAAGCAATATAAGTGTGCACGCTGCCTGAGACGGCTAAATTAACCCGTTAACAACAATGCCCGGTTCATCTGGGGCCGCACCACCTAGCGGCGGTCAGGCCCCAGTATCAGCCCTGGCTAGTGTGTACCAACCCTGCCTTCACGGCGCGGATCAACACCACCTTCCAATTGCCCTTCTGGACGTGCTACAACAATATGTAAACCGGAATTTTCACCACGACTATCATCTACCTCAAAACCCAAGTTCCTGAGGTAGGCAACCAACTCGCCTGAATCTGTATTGTTCTCCACCCGTACCACATCGCCACGCGCAACCATATTGGGTAAACTCGCAGCCTCTTGTGCAGTTAGCCCCCAATCGAGTACACCAATAAGACTCTTGGCCGTATAGGCGATAATGTTATTCCCGCCGGGCGAACCCGTTGCCATAAGAAACTTGCCCTGCGAATCTAATACAATGGTTGGTGACATGGAGCTACGTGGGCGTTTCCCCGGCGCCACTGCATTCGCTACTTTCAGCCCCTCTACACCAAGGGGTTTAAAAGCGAAGTCAGTCAATTGATTGTTAAGAAACATACCCCCAACCATACGCGTTGAGCCAAATACACTTTCCACACTCGCAGTCATCGACACGACATCCCCCTCACTATCCACTACCACAAAATGCGTCGTACCAGGTGCATTATAAGTATTGTCACGCCCGACCTGTTTATGCCTTAAGTCGCTGGCAAATTTCCACGGATCACCGGCAGTAAGGTCGGTAATTATGTGGTCCCTGGATATCTGTGCCGCACGCTGTGCGATGTATTGCGGATGCAACAGTCCAGTGACAGGTACGGGGACAAAATCATTGTCAGCAACATATTTATCCCGGTCAACGTAGGCCAACTGCTGAGCCTGAGCGAATAGTGCCCAGTTTTGGGGATCCTTCACGCCACCATCAGTAAAACCAGGGCCAGCATCCAGAAGCCCCATCACCATGGCGACCGCAAGCCATGATGATGGCGGCGGCGGCCCGCATACCTGCATTTCCCGATAAGGTACACATAGTGCACTGCGCTTAATAGGCCTATAACTATCCAGGTCTTCCAGTGTCAAGCTACCAGCCCGGGGCTTGCGCTGCACCATGCTGACTATTTCCTGGGCAATGGGGCCGGTATAAAACCCTCGCGGGTCGGCGGCGATGAGTTTTAATGTTTCAGCATAATCCGGGTTTTTTAACACATGCCCCACAGCAAGTGCTTGTCCGACATCATCGTAAAAATATCCGTAGGCATCTAAAGGACCTTGTGCCAATACTCTAGGCATATACGGTGCATATTTTTCAATAAAACCGTGCAGACGAGGAGAAATAGCAAAGCCCTGTACAGCCAATTCACTGGCCGCGCTGAAAAGTGTTTGCCAGTCCTGCCGGCCATGTTCTGCGTGGGCCATGGCCAACATCGCCACAACACCAGGTACGCCAGTTGAGCGCCCACTCATTTTGGCGTCAAGGAAACCCAATGCCTCACCAGTATCATCTAAAAACAGATCGGCACTAGCACTCGCGGGTGCAGTCTCGCGGCCATCGTATGCACTGAGCATCCCGCTTTGCGCATCAAAATGCACCATGAATGCCCCGCCTGCCAGGCCAGAACTTTGGGGTTCCACAAGGCTCAAAACGGCTTCAATAGCCACCGCGGCATCCACAGCCGATCCCCCGGCATGCAATACCGCGAGCCCAGCTTCAGTAGCATGGGAATTAGCGGTGACCACCATAACCGGAGTTAAATTTTCTTCTCTTTCCGTAACAACCTCGGTAAGCGAGCAAGCGCTCAGGGTCGCCAACAGTGCAATAGATAAATACCGGATCATGGCTTTTGGATTCCTTATTTTGGGTAACGTGGCAAGGCTATGACATAGCAGTACTAGTTTGTTTGAAGACAGATTAGTATTCAAGCACGACACAGTTCTTAAGCTTAACTATAAAGGGGATTATCCAGTGGGCAGATTAAGTGAAAAGGTTGCCGTAATTACCGGCGCCGGGCGCGGCATAGGTCGTGAAATAGCACTCCTGATGGCTGCCGAAGGGGCCAAAGTTGTGGTCAACGATTTAGGCGGAAATACCGACGGCACAGGCACCGGTAAAATCGCAGATGACGTTGTGAACGAAATTCGCGCAGCGGGTGGCGAAGCCGTCTCTCATACAGAGTCTATTGCAGAAGTGTCAGGCGGTATCAGTTTATTCAAAACAGCCATCGACAGCTTTGGCGGCATGGACATTCTGGTTAACAATGCCGGAATTCTCCGAGATCGCACTTTGTTTAAAATGGAAGAATCCGACTGGGATGCGGTGATCGCAGTACACTTGAAAGGGCACTATTGCTGCACTCGCCCTTTTGCTCAATATATAAGAGAAACCAATCGTACCAATTGCCGAATTATTAATTTTTCCTCTGTCTCAGGTCTGTTTGGAAACTTTGGCCAAGCCAACTATGCTGCAGCAAAAGCCGGAATAGCAGGATTTACCCGAACCGTGGCAATGGAAATGGCCAAATATGGCTGCACCGTGAATACCATATCACCCGGCGCACTAACACGCATGACCATCCCCTTGAGAGAAGCCCGCGGGGAAGAAGTCGTTGCAGAAGACATGGATGCCGGTGGGCCCCAGCACATCGCACCGGTAGTGGCGTGGCTTGCCAGCGAAGCTGCCTCAACAATTTCCTCGCAGATATTACACGTAGCTCGGGGGCAGGTGAGTATCATGCAACAACCAGCCATTCTTAAATCCTATCAAAAACAATCAGGAACCTGGAGTCTGGACGAACTGGATAAGTATATTCCCTCTTTGTACCGGGCTAAACAAAGTGCGGATGAAGCCGTTAAAGCCGGTGCAATGCCAGAATTCATCGACTAAAAATATCTTCAGAAAAAATACATATAGCGTAGATAAACCCGGGTACCACCACCAGTGGTCAACCCGGGCAATACGTTTATCCTGCCAAATTCTTCACCGACTTTCCCCAGCGTTTTAATTGCACCAAATTGAAAGCGTTGGTGGTCGCCGGGTTCATAGCTGAAACTCAACTGCCCCAGGCTACTCATGTCCTGAAGGTTGCTCATCAATGTAAAGGCTTGGCCAAGCAATGGATGCCACTGAATTTGTATGCCTAAAGCTACATAGTCGCGCTGAAGATTAAATAATTCACCTCGCGCCAATCTGCGCCTCAGCCCAAAGGATATATTGGTAATGTCTACGGGTTTGTCTTTACTACCAAAACCATTGTGAAAATATTCACCAAAAATATATATAGTTCGATCCTTCCAGGCAAAACTGTAATCCGTATTAATCACTCCGGAAACCAGCACACTGCCTACTTCGGGAAAAGTAAGGAGTAAATTACTGCGTAACATCGCCCCCCCCAGGGGGAAAGCCAAACTGAAACCGGCGATATCATCACGAAAATGCTTACCTGCCAAAACTTCAATTTCCAACTCACCTACAAAACCATGCCATTTGAGACCACTGGATGACTCTGACCATGCGAAACCCCGCTGCGGATCGCGCCGCAGAACAGAAACCCATTGCACATCGCTACCGTTCTTAAACAAGTATTCGATGTTCAGCATATCATCGCCAGCCTTATAGTCCCGGTCCACAGTTGTCGGTGAAAATGGGCTGAACAGGTCCAGCGGCTGGAAGATGAGGCCACTTCCCCAGCTAAGCGCCTGGCGCCCAATACTTACGCTCCAGTTTTCTTCCCGGTAGATTATTGAAGCTCGATCAAAACGATTAATTAGGCGGTGCCGTTCGCCAGCACTCAATTTCACCGTCAAATTGATCAGTCTGGCATCATCATCTACGGGCACCTGATTAAGAGTAGATTGAGGAGAAGCAGAAAATATCAGACTATCACCGGCACTGTAGTTTATTGCCGATTCGAGATTTATCGCCCAGTTTCCTGTCTGATGCGTCAGCATAAATCGAGCGTCCACATTAATATCCAATACCGGACTGCCATCAAGGCTGCGCTGCAAATCGTCTGCTGGCAAGAAGGATGAACTGCCAAATATTTTAAGGCGTGAGTCAAACAGCATTTCTGAAGCACTAAGGTCCGCAAAACTCGCCAAACCCCATAAAACCAGATATAAAAATCCGGTAGCTGGCGTATTCCGATTGTTAGTGAGCGTTATCGATTGAGTCTGAATCATCTATGTCTATATGCCCATCTACAAGAAGCACTCGGCGTCCAGCATATCGCATAACCAGGGGGTCATGTGTGGCAGTGATAATGGTTACACCCTGCTCCTGATTCAATTGCCGTAACAAAGCCAGTAAACTTTCCGTTGATTTAGAATCCAGATTGGCGCTGGGCTCATCAGCTAGCAGCACTTTGGGTTTGGTTACGATGGCCCGGGCTATAGCAACCCGTTGCTGCTGGCCACCCGACAATTCTGCGGGTCTGCGATGGGCCAACCCGTCCAGGTTTAGCGATGCCAGCGTTGCCATTGCCCTCTCTGTTCGCTCACCAGGGTGAACACCTTGCAACTGCATGGTAAATTCGACATTTTCCAGTGCATTGAGCACAGGAATAAGATTGTAATCCTGAAAAATAAAACCCATCTGATATAGACGAAGGTCTGAAAGCTCCGATTCGTCCAGTTGATTCAAACAGACATCTCCCAAATACACTGAACCACTTGTAGGCCGATCCAGCCCCCCAATGATATTTAATAACGTTGATTTCCCCGAACCCGAAGGGCCCGCCAGGCTCACAAATTCACCTGTCGCTACTTCAAAATCGACATTATCCAGTGCTTGTACAGGGTAAGCATCGTCAGCATATACTCGACAAATGCCTTTGCACCTTACCACTTTATCCATTATTCACCTGGCGTCTCTCACCTGTACCCTTACTTTCGCAAATGTATTTGGGGACAACAACAAAATTCATTTTTGTAGTGCATCAAGCGGATTAATTCGAACAGCCTTCACCGCAGGAAATAAACTAGCCAAGAAGCCAAGAATGATTGTTAGCACAGATACCAATATTAAATCCTGGGTCATTAGCCGTGGAACAATGATAGAACGCATACCCGCTGCTTCCAACCCTTGGGCAAACTGCGATAAATCAATGCCTTCCTGCATAACGTAAACCAGAAGATAGCCAAAAACCAAACCACAGAGCAGCCCCATAACCACGATAAGCAGGCTCTCTGCCAATACCTGAAGCAACACAGCGCCTCTTCGCATACCCAGTGCTCGAAACATACCCAATTCCCGAACCCGCTCCATAACACCAGTAATTAGAGTATTAACCAAACCAAAGGCCAAAGCACTGGCCATAATAACAAACCAGATGAGAACAATCGCATCCGAAAATTCGAACATCGCACCCGCCATCGGCTGAAGCTCCTTCCAGTCAAGGATATCCAAATCTGCAAACAACAGCCTCAAAGACTGTTTCACCTTACCCAAAGCTACACCCGCTTTTAGTCTCACGGACAGTTCTGTTACAGCATCTGTATCTAACAAACTTTGTAATGTGCCTCGACCGGTAAAAATATAGCGTTTTTCAAGGCTTGTGCCCGGGGCATCAAACAAGCCCACTATTCTAAAACCTGCTTCCCTATTCAGCCCATCAGCACCCTGTGTCATGAGGACAATTCTACGCCCCAGCCGTGTGTCCAATTGTTCGACCAGTTGTTTACCCACTACAACTCCCTGATCCCGCTCATCTGCCAGCATTCTACCCAGAATTTTTACCTCAGCGAGAAAAGACATTTTTAGTTCATCTTTCGGATCTATTCCAACCAGTTGTATGCCACGTGTTTCGCGTTCACTGATAACCACGGCAGGCACTACAATCCGGCTGGTCCAGTGATAAATTTCTTCGTCGGGGATAGCCAAGCGAAAGGCTTGCGGAATAACTAAGTGACTCATAATAGAAGGGTCTTCATTATATCCTGGTGCCAGCAGCTTCAAGTGCCCGCTTAAATTAAGCACTGAATCTTCCAGCATATCGTACTGATATCCTCTGATCAGCGCATTGGTAAAGATAAGACTACCTACTGCCACTATTATGGCCAGTATCATCATTCCATTGCGGCGCCGCTGTCGCCACAGATTCCGCCAACTTAATTGCAACAGCAATTTTAATGGCATGATGTCTCGTGGCTTGAATTGTTCTGCTTGAATACCATGAGCCGACTATCTCATAACCAATGCGGGACGCATTTTTAAAACGCGAATCGAAGAAAAAAAGGCCGCAAGCTGTATAAATATCAGCATAAAGAAGGGCGAAATGAGATTCGCAATCAATGAAAACTGCGGGTAGGCACGGTCTGGCATATGAAAGGCCTTCATAAGCTCAGCATTGTCACCCAGCGGAATACCGATGCTTCCAAGCACAAACACAACAAACGCCGCCAGTACCAGCCCCAGTGCGATTCCCAATAAACACAACCACAATGCTTCGATCTGAAGAAGCCCAACGATAGCCCAAGGCCGCATGCCCAACGCTAATAATACGCCGAATTCTTTGGTCCTTTCAAAAACCATCATAATGAATGTATTCACAACACTAAGAACCACCATCACCAACAATATACCGTAAAAAAAATAGCCGCTGATACGATCTAAAGCCATTGCCTGTTCAATTTCCGGTAATAATTGGAACCAGCTCTGTACATACAACCCGGGAAACTTATCGTTCAGCTCGCGGCGAAGCAGGCCTACTTGAGAAATGTCTCGACCTTTGATAACCAACATATGTGCTTCATCATGCAAATTAAAGATTTCTTGAAAAGTCGGTAATGGGATTTGCACCAAGGCCCGATCCACTTCAGTTTGTCCTGTAGAAAAAATGCCAGTGACCACCAAAACAAGCGTGGCGATACCTCCGCGTTTCTGACTACCCAGTAAAATCAGCTCTTCACCCAGGGCCAAACCAAGGTTGCGGGCCAATACACTGCCTATATATGCTGGCACCTGTTCAGTAAGTGGCTCGCCATTAAGCGATAGAGAACCTTCAAGTTGGGCATTTTTTATTGCTGGGTCACCAAGACCCATATAAGACCCTTCTACGACAAAACCTGGCAAAGTCGATAACACCAGCTCTGCAGCAGAATTTACTCCCATAATCTGCACTCCAACGCTTCGCTCTCCAACCGATGCCAACGCATATGTCTGTGCGCGCGCAGTCACTGCCAAAACTGCCGGTAGTTCACGGACCTGTTTCAGCAATTCCTGAACACCAGCAAATGTAGTTTCCAGCCTGGCTTCCTCAGCGTATCCTTTTGCCTGAATCTGTATATGGCCTGCCAGAAAGCCTGTTGCATTTTCTGTCATCACCGCATAGCTGCCCGTCTGCAGCGACATAAAAAACACAGTTAATAGAATTGAAAAAGCCACTGCGCTGGCCACCAACCCGGTTCGGCGGCGGTTTCTTCCCAGGTTTCTCCAGGCGATGGACATAATTAGCAACAGTGTATTAAGGACCGAGCGCCGGGCCGGAGAACCTCCATGCGTATCAAGCGTGGTTTCCCCTATGCCCACATCATATACCGGACTTGAGTGAGAACTGGGTGAATAGCCTGTCTTTTAATTCCAGGTCGAACTCTGCGGCAAGATACTCAAGTTCAGTCCATCGATTAGGTTCCTCCACCTTATACATGCGCATTCGAATACCAAATACTCGGCCACCAAGCTCAGCAATTTCCAACGTTTCCATGCGTTTATATGCCACCATATCCTGGTCAAAAAACGTCTGCTTGAGTAACACGTAATCATCTCGAATAACCAGTTCCTCCTTGCCCCAAACCACCGGTGCATTTTCATGTGGGACAGCAACGACGGTGTACACACTGTGCCCTTCCAGCACCTCGGTATTTACAATACGCAGCTCATACTCATGCAAAAGATTGTCCGTTCTGGACAAATCGTTGTAGGAAAAATCTGAACCAGCCCAACTTTGGGACATCAAGCTATAAGGCAGACGAATAATGCGATTTATCCGGGGCGTATAGGTCCAGACTTTTTCTGCCACTTTAAGGGTCGCGTTGCCAGCGTCCTTTGCTGGTGCCACGAACCTCACCAGTGCATTGGCTCGCCCTTTGGTCCAGCTCTTGAGTTGAGAAGAGCGCTCCCAGTCCGGTCGATGAATCAGCATTCTCAGCTCAACATAGGAGGACAAACCCCGAGTCTGGTCAATCGCCGCAGATATCAGCGTATATGCATCAGAACTACTGGCATCATTAATATCGGCTTCATTGGCGGATGCCACAACCCGCTGCGTCTCTTTCTTCTCTTGCACCACTTGGCCGGATACCTGGAGGTTAATCAAGAATGACAGGCATAGGCATAAATACTGGCCATACCGTAGCCACAATATGCCCATTTGTTTCGGAAAACCCGGCTCTGTATTGATGTCTCGCATGATGCCCCGACTAAATTATGCTGTTAGATACTAGCACCAAATTATAGCTTCAAGCCAACTAAAGAACTGGCAGATTGGAGCAAAAGCGGCATAATACGGAACATGTCTTATATCTGACCGACAATTTCAGATTGTTAACTCAGACACCCGATTAACCACAGAGGAAAACATTATGGCTGAAGCCTATATCGTAGAAGCACTTCGTACCGCGGGAGGCCGCCGAGACGGCCGTCTAAAAGAATGGCACCCGGCTGCATTGGCAGGTCAGGCGTTAAATGGCCTACTGGACCGTACTGGTGCTGATCCAACATTGATCGAAGATGTCATCATGGGGTGCGTGGGACAAGCTGGTGAACAGAGCGCCAATATCGCTCGCAGCGCTGTATTGTCTTCTCGTCTGCCAGAAAGCGTACCCGCCACCAGCGTAGACCGGCAATGTGGCTCTTCCCAGCAGGCTCTGCAATTTGCTGCCCAAGCGGTTATGTCTGGCACGATGAACTGTGTCATTGCCGCAGGCGTAGAAAGCATGACCCGTGTGCCCATGGGAATGGCTTCAATTCTTGCGGTTAAAGCAGGTTTTGGTCGCCCTCATGGCCCCGCGGTAGAAAAACGCTACCCAGGCGTTCAATTCAGCCAATTCACAGGCGCTGAAACCATGGCCAAAAAATATAATTTATCCCGTGAAGAACTTGATGCCTTTTCTTTCGGAAGTCACCAAAAAGCCATTAAAGCAGTAGAAAGTGGTGCCTTTGACAAAGAAATCCTGCCTATCAAGATTTCCGAGGATTCAGACGAGATGCATACCGTTGATGAAGGCATTCGCTTCGACGGAACGCTTGAAGGTATGGCCAAGCTAAAGCTTATCGAAGAAGGTGGCCGGTTAACCGCGGCGTCCTCAAGCCAGATTTGTGACGGCTCATCGGCAGTCCTGGTGGTCAATGAACAAGGCCTGAAGGATCTCGGCGTAGAGCCCTTGGCACGTATTCATCAGCTTACTGTTATCGGACATGATCCAGTCATAATGCTGGAAGCACCACTACCGGCCACGAAAAAAGCCCTGGAACGCGCCAGCATGAGCATCGATGAAATCGACCTCTATGAAGTCAATGAAGCCTTTGCTTCAGTGCCTCTGGCATGGTTGCAGGAATTAAACGCCGATCCAGCCAAACTCAATATCAATGGCGGAGCCATCGCGCTGGGCCATCCACTGGGCGCATCTGGAACCAAACTGATGAGTACGCTGGTCTATGGCTTACATGCACAAAACAAAAAGTGGGGCTTGCAGACCATGTGTGAAGGTGGTGGTTTAGCCAACGTGACTATCATAGAACGTTGTTAAAACCTGCACGCGATTAAACGCATGAGTTAAATGCCCAGGTAGAGCATAGGACATGAAGCAGTTATGCTTCATGTCCTACTTGTTCAGATTATTAAAAAGATGGTAGAAAAAAAATCTCCTGCAGCTGGCGCAGACAGTCCTCCAATAGCCCAGCGAAAACCTCATCAGTTCACTATGCACGGCTTTACCATTAAGGACCCCTATGCCTGGCTCCAGGATCCAGGCTACCCCACCATTAACGACAAAGATATTCTCGCCTATCTGACTGCGGAAAATACTTATTTTGACAGTCATATGTCTGAACATCAGGACAATATCGATGCACTTTTTAACGAATTTAAGGCCCGCCAGCAGGCTGAAGACGAATCGGTACCTTATCTGGAAAACAACTATTTTTATCAATGGGTGTTTGCCAAACACGCACAGTACCGAAGCTGGCAGCGATGGAAAGAGGATGGCAGCAAACAAACGATTCTGGATGAAACCCACCTTGCAGCAGACTGCGATTATTTTCGGCTAGGCGGATTTGATGTCAGCCCAGACGGCCAATATATTGCCTGGAGTGCGGATACAGACGGTTCTGAGCGTTTTGGCATTTCTGTACGAGATCTCAATAACAACACCCTGTTGAATGATAAAATCGGTGCCACCATTGGCTGCCCAATCTGGGCCCAGGATAACCAAACCCTGTTCTACGTATTGGTAAATGAAAACTGGCGCCCCTATCAAGTCATGGCCCATGTATTAGGCCAAGCCACTGAGCAAGATCGCGTAATTTATACAGAGCAGGATGAATCATTTTTTGTCGGTATATCCACCACCCAATCCGAAAAATACTTACTCATATCCAGTGGAGATCACGTTACCAGCGAAGTACATTATTTACCGCTGAATCAACCTGAGGCTGCCCTGAAACTGATCAGCGCACGTCGTAAGGGTCATGAATATAACGTAGATCATGGGGGGCGAAATTTTTATATAACTACCAACAGATCTGAAGTTAATTTTTCGGTTGTCAGTGTAGATGATTCCAATCCAGCAGAGCCACATTGGCAAACCATCATTGATGGCGATGCACAACACTATATACGCGGCCTGCTACCTCTCAAAAATCACCTTATCGTACAGCAACGAATAAATGGCCTGGATGCCATTCGCATCCTTGCCAGGCGAGCTGATGGCAGCCTGTCTCTGGAAGAAAATTATATACAGTTTCCTGAACCGGCATACAGCGCATCACTGGCAACCAACACACAATACAATACCAATATTGTTCGCATCAGCTATCAATCCATGACCACTCCTGCGACGGTTTTTGATTACCACATCGATTCCCAAAAACTAAGCGTTCGGAAAGTACAAAAAATTCCCTCAGGCTATGATGAAAGCGGTTTTTCCAGTGAACGACTGCTTTTGGAAGCACGCGATGGTGTCAAGATTCCTGTATCCATCGTATACCCAAAAGACTTCATTCAGGACGGAAGCCAGCCTTTGTATCTATACGCCTATGGCGCGTATGGCCACGCTGTTCCTCCGGGGTTTTCTACCACGCGTTTGTCCTTATTGAAACGCGGTTTTGCATTTGCCATTGCGCATATACGTGGTGGCGATGACTTGGGCCATCAATGGTACGAAGATGGCAAGCTGGATAAACGCACCAACACCTTCAATGACTTTGTCGACGTTGCACGCGAGCTCATCGCCAAAAAATACACTCGCCCGGGCAATATAGCCATTGCCGGTGGCAGTGCTGGCGGCGAATTAGTTGCCGCTGTAAGCAACCAGGCCCCGGAATTATGGGGTGCCGTTGTCGCGCAGGTACCATTTGTGGATGTTCTAAACACTATGCTCAACAAAGACCTTCCCCTGACACCCATTGAGTGGCCAGAGTGGGGAAACCCTATTGAGGACAAACAGGCTTTTGAGCACATTCTCTCCTATTCACCCTACGACCAACTCAAAGCCATGGACTACCCGCCCATGCTGGTCACCGCAGGATTAAATGATCCTCGGGTTACCTACTGGGAACCCGCCAAATATGTCGCTCGACTAAGGCACCTGAAAACAGATAAAAATTTATTATTACTAAAAACCAACATGGCCGCTGGCCATGGCGGTAAATCTGGCCGCTTTGATTCACTCTATGAAGTCGCTGAAGAATATATATTTATCTTGCACGCATTGGGAAGGAGTTACAGCCCTGAGCACACCAATATTACATCGCATTTGGAAGGTCTGTTCTCGTGCGGTGGGCTTGCCCCATTCGTCGGCGGATAATATTTTGTACTAAGCCTACCGTTGTCCATCCATGGTCAATTTCCATGTGACAACCATCGCAACCCAGGCGGTCCTCAAGCATGGCAGAATCCAAAAGGATACTGTATTGAAGTCTTGTCACCTGCTGACAATTTGTACACTCTAATCCGATCATCGGATCTAGGCCTATATAGTCCATTTTTGCCTCCATCTTGCAAAATACTGTCCAAATACGACTCTCAGCGTCCTATTTCTAGCTGATCCTGGTATCTCGAACCCCGCACTAGATTAATATGCGAATGCCATGCCATGACTTTAGTTGGATTTTTAAATTCTGCAAAATGTGACAACCATCATACTATCCTGAGCGCACTGCCGCGCCTTCCCAATAGTTTGAAATAACTGGCACAAAGGAAAGGAGCACAGAGCTCGAAATGAGCAGGAAAGAGTGGAGCTTAGTACTGGCCTTATTCGTTTTGAGTATCTAGCATGGCCATCTTATCCTGTAAGCGAAGCAAAAAATCTTCAGTGAAAAGAATCGATGGGGATTCCAGCATGTTTCCGATCAGTAAGCGCTTATGCCTGATCTCTGCATCCTCTTCTGCCAGCAATTGCGTGGCTATAAATGCCGCTTTACGCTGAGGAAAGTCATCCGCCCGTACCCCCTCAGTACCTTCGTGCATGAGGTCGTAAATTGCGGTGCCATTCCATGCTGCACCAACTACCTCTGCCAATAAAGG
>JAHRWB010000174.1 GCA_019090385.1 Pseudomonadales bacterium
GCTGCCAATCAGGGCAGACCGAAAAGTCTTCTTCCGAAAAACCTGCATCAAAACTTTCTGATACCAATACAACCGTTGTGACTACGGAAGACCTGGATCCGGAAAATGAGGCTGAGCAAATCCGCTGGCCTCATCAGGTTACAACGGATAAATATACCATTACCTTTTATGAACCCCAACCAACTGAATGGGACAACTACCAGCAACTGCAGGCCTGGATGGCAATATCAGCCACTGGAGAAGGGCTCGATGAAAAATTGTATGGTGCCCTGGAATTATCTGCAGAAACACATACTGATTTTCTGGAGCGAAAGGTGATGTTATCCAACATCAGGGTATCTGACACCCACTTGCCTGAAAACGCGGGCGATGCCGCAGCAAAACTTAAAAAATATGTAACGGAAGAGCTTATAAAAGTTGCAGAACCCGTCAACCTTGATAATCTTTTGGACAGCCTGAAAGAAAAGGAGATTCCCCGTCGGGTCGCAAAATTCAATATGGACCCACCAGAAATTTTCGTTCGTAACCACCCGGCATTGCTCGTCTCAATAAACGGAGAGACTTTATACAGCGCTGTTCCGAAAGCAAAAGGTATTGAATTTGTAGTTAATACCAATTGGGATCTGTTTAAAGACAGCCAAAGCAGTCAACACTACCTGCTCAATCGGGATCAATGGTATACAAGCAGTACATTGGATGGGAAATGGCTGCACACCACTGAGCTACCCTCCTCGCTCTCCAGTCTACCAAATGAAGAAAGCTGGCAGACAGTGCGGGAAAACATTCCGCCTAATGCTTCTTCAGATGCGCCGACACCGGAAATACTGATTGCACACAAGCCCTCGGAGCTAATTCTGATAGACGGAGATACCGATTTGGCAGCGATCTCCGGCACTGGTATTTCCTATGTTAAAAATACGGTAAGCGATCTTTTCAATCATAGTGATACCTGGTACTATCTCGTTTCAGGACGTTGGTTTAAAAGCAGCGATTTATCTGCCTGGGTTCCGGCCAGCAACGACCTACCCGTTGACTTCGCGCAAATCCCCTCAGATCACCTCAAATCATATGTTGTAGCCTCAGTGCCTGGTACTCTCGAAGCACGGCTGGCAGTGATGCAAAGCCAGATACCGGTACAGGCGACTGTAAATCGCAGTGTTGTGCCCGTGCAGGTTACTTACGCTGGTGAACCCCAATTTGAAAAAGTCTTAGGTACGGATCTGTACTGGGCTGTAAATACCCAATACGACGTGATCCAGTTTAAGGACCAGTATTACATTTGCCAGCAGGGAATCTGGTTCGTTGGGCCGGGGGCAAAAGGACCGTTTGTAGTTGCTACACACATTCCTGTGGAATTCAGTTCTATCCCGCCAACACATCCGCTCTACCATGTTGTATTTGTGAAGGTGTATGAGGTACACGAGCAAACAGTTGTTACGGGATACACGAGCGGTTACCACAATCAATTTCATTTTGGCATGACAGTGGTATATGGAACCGGATGGTATTATTCACCCTACTCCTACTACGATCCCTTTTATGGTTATCCCTACTACTACCACTATCCGAGAAGCTACGGTATGGGCACCTATTACAACCCGGTGAATGGCGCTTACGGACGAAGAGGCGCTGTATATGGCCCTTACGGCGGCGCAAGCCGCGGCGCATTCTTCAACCCTGAGACAGGTACCTACGCCCGGGGTCGCTCGGCGTGGGATTCTGACACGTTTGTTGGACAGGCTGCGGCTTACAACCCTCGCACGGGCATCTCAGCCATCACCGAACAGGGAGTCGACGATTATGACCGCTGGGGTGAAACTGTTATACGGCGCGGACGTGACACAGTGTCCATCAGTAAACGGGGTGACGAACGCGGAACTGTCAGAAACATTCAAAGTTCACAAGGTGGCAGAGTCGCAATAGCCAATAATGGCAACAACCGGGCAGCAGTCGGTCAATCCTCAGATGGTAATATTTATGCGGGGAAGGACGGCAGTGTCTACAAACGTGACGATAACGGATGGCATAAACGAAGCGATGGCGATTGGCAAACAATGGATATGCCTAATCGAAACGAAATTTCCGATCGGGCAAAAAGTGCAGGTTCGGCTGATCTAACAGAGAGAATTCGCAACGCTGATCGAGCACAGGCACAAAATCGTGCGAATCAGGCACGGAGCCAACTCAACACTATGGGTCAGTTAGACAGGGACCACAGATCGCGTACACAAGGACAAAACAGCCAACGCAATTACCAGCGATACAATCGAACCATGGGTGGAGCGACTGGTAATCGGGGAGCAATCAGGGCGCGGAGAAGGTAACCAGGTTGATCCGAAATACCAGTGTCACCAGCACAATCAGCAAATAAGTAGTTGGAAATGCCCAGCGACTGATACGATCAATTTTTGCAGCCAGAATTACCCTATTCTGCGATGCAAGGTAACCAGCCGCAATAGCTTCAACCAGGGCCGCAAAGACCAGAATTGAGGACAGAAGAATAAATCTGTCCAGCACAGTAAAGTATCCTACCCGGGGTAATATTTCATTCATACTGAATTGAAAAGCTATCAAAGTCAGCATAGATGTACCCGAGAGCGATATCTGTGCGCCGAGCGTACCCGGATCAATCCAGAATACACCCCAGGACATCATCATTATCATAATTAGGGGTATTATGACTTTATAAATGTAATAATCAGGCTGCCTTGAGGCGGCGATTTCCAGCCACAATACCGAACGATCCTGAGAGAGTTGAGCAAATTTTGCTACCTCGGATTTAACATTCATTTCACCGATTCTCCAGTCCGGGATGCTTGTTTCTTTCGCAATAAATGTCCACTCCTCGGCAACTCTCAATTCCAACTCCTCCGAAGAATAACGCGCTGAAGTCAGGCTTAATGTAATTGGCGAGGTATCAAAGGGAAATTCGACCATATGTCGCGGCGTTGTAATCTTGCCCTGAAAACGTATCGAACCTTCTATCCAGCCGCCCTCACCAACCTGAAAAGATAAATCGTGATTAGACCGCATATCCCCTGCATTGACCATCTGCAGGTCTGGGGTCCAAATTTCGCCTATCCCGGCTCGACACCCGGAATAGGCAGCAAGCCGCGAATCACGCCAGGCGAGATTAACCAGAATGTCCATTTCAGTGTTTTGTTCGATATCATCGATACTCAGGATATCCAATACCGAAATGCCCGCCTGCACAACCGTCGGCATATCAGCATTTTCTGGCCTTGCTGCATAGGCACTCTTTTCGATCGAACATACCGATGTCGCGTTCGTTTCTGCCACAACATCCTTGCTTACAAAAGGCGATTGCAGAAGAAGCACTATCGCGAAAAGAAGCCTACTCATCTTGTTAGTGTCTGTTCTTCGCTCACATTGAAGCAGGTAAGCTTTGCATTATCTTATCCACCATCTGTCTAACAGCGGTTCCATCCTGTTTTCTCAACTGCCTATTCTTGACTAGTTCTATTGCAGTGCCCTTCCACAGGGTGTGGTCTTCACCAGGTACTTTCAGTATTACTGACACACCTCCACGAACTATGTCGTTTGTTTGAACCCAGGACTGGTTAGCTTCGCCCTGCACGGGTTCTCCACCAACCGTATGGTATGAGGTGCTCTCCTGATCAACCAAACCTGCAACAAAGCTGACTTCAATCTGAGGATCGTCATTTGGCTCAACAAACTTATACCCCTTTGCTTCAAGCACTCGCGACACATTAGATCTTAAACGAGACTCCAGCAGCTGGTTGTTTCCGCCTATCAGGGAACCGACAACCGAAAGCAGGTTTTTGCTTCTCCATGTATAACGTACAAGCGCTGAGACATTGTGTTCTTTACTTATCTGCGTGCGATATTCAGGCTTGCTTGTCTGACAACCGGCAATCATTACAGATAAAAGAATTGGGATTAAGCCGATGGCTTTCATAAAGGAGTGTATCCAGATGGGATTTGAGAAACCCTAGTGTACTCGATCTGGTAGTAAACTAAAATTTGTAACCAAAGGACGTAACGACACCATAATCAAATTTGTTTTCTGCGTTGTTGTCAAAATTGTTGTAAAACGACGTTTCCCAGAACAGGTCTTCAATTAGTTCCCAGCGAAAACGTAGGTCAAATTCTCCGCGGAATCGATCAGTATCCGTAATGCCTGGAAACAGGGACAGTGATGTCTTGATATCCAGCTCAGGAGTGCTAAATCGATACCAGTCATAATCCATGGTTACCAATCCTTCGACATTCGTTTCAGTTCCGCTAATACCAACGGAATCTTCTCTACTCACCATCAATCCACCAGACAGCTCCAACCTGTTTTGAGTTGATTCTTTTAGCGTCCTTCCAACGCCACCACCAATCGAAGTACGGCGGTTAATGCCAAGCTCTTCATTTTTTTGCAGCTTAAACAAGCCCCCGCTAAACCAGCGATTTTTTCTTAAAGCCCGATAATTCAGTTCCAAATCCTGCCGCTGTGTTGTTTCATCATTGTTATCTGTA
>JAHRWB010000175.1 GCA_019090385.1 Pseudomonadales bacterium
GCTAATGTGGTCTCGGTAGCGCCACACTCAAATGCTGAAAAACTCAGTGTGTGTCAGGTATTTGATGGTGAAAATACACTGCAAGTTGTATGCGGTGCACCGAATGTCCGGGCTGGCCTGGTTACCGCATTTGCGCGAGTCGGGGCTGTTTTACCGGGTGATTTTAAAATCAAGAAAGCCAAGTTACGTGGCGAAGCCTCTAACGGCATGTTGTGCAGTGCCAGTGAAATCGGCTTGGGTGATGATGACGCGGGAATTATCGAGCTGGATGAAAGCCTGGTAGTTGGTCAAGACCTGCGTCAGGCACTGCAACTGGACGATATGTGTATTGAGCTGGACCTTACGCCCAATCGTGGTGATTGCTTCAGTATGATAGGCGTTGCCCGGGAAGCTGGTGTATTAAATGATATCAGCGTCAAGATGCCTGCTTGTGATGCCGTGCACGCCACCGTAGATGATACTTTTCCTGTAACGATCGATGCGCCTGAAGCTTGCCCGCGTTATTTAGGGCGTGTTATTCGAGATATCGATGCCAGCCAACCCGCACCTTTTTGGATGAGAGAGAAATTAAGGCGTTCCGGCCTGCGTTCAATTGATCCAATCGTGGACATTACCAATTACGTGATGTTGGAACTGGGTCAGCCCCTGCATGCTTTTGATCTTGCTGAGCTAAATAAGGAAATTACTGTTCGCACAGCTAACTCAGGCGAGCATCTGACCTTGTTGGATGGATCGAAAGTCACATTGAATACCGGTACCCTGTTGATTACTGATGCAAATGGCCCCATTGCCATGGCAGGCATTATGGGTGGTGAGCACAGTGGCATTCAGAGCAGCACCACCGATATATTTTTGGAGAGTGCCTTTTTCGCAACATTGCCCATTGCTGGAATAGCTCGGCAATACGGATTACATACGGATGCGAGCCTGCGCTACGAGCGAGGTGTTGACCATTGTTTGCAACGTAATGCAATCGAGCGTGCGACGGCTCTGATTCTGGATATCCTGGGGGGGAAACCTGGGCCCGTGATGGAACATTCCGATGCTGCCAGCCTTCCGCTACCTGTCAGCCCCAGCTTACGCTTTAATCGCCTGACCCAGCTGGTGGGTATTGAAATACCCGAAAATGATGTGGTCATGATCCTGAAGCGACTAGGGCTAGTGGTTACAGATAAACAGAATACCGAGGTAGATGGTGTTGTGTGGACAGTAGATGTGCCAAGCCATCGTTTTGATATCGCCCTGGAAGAAGATCTGGTCGAGGAAATATGCCGTATCTACGGCTATAACAATATTCCCAGCACGGCGCCCACGACACATCTGTCCCTAAGTGAAATTGTGTTGGAAGAAACACCGCGTCAGCGCGTGAAGCAACTTTTGGCTGATTTGGGCTACCAGGAAGTTGTTACCTACAGCTTTGTAGAGCCGGGTTTAATGAAGATACTGAGCCCGGAAATAAAAACACCCGCGCTTCAGCTTGCCAACCCCATGTCAGCTGATCAGTCTGTTATGCGATTAAATCTGTTGCCTGGGCTAGTGAAATGCCAAATAGACAACGCCAATCGCCAGCAAAGCCGGGTACGGGTATTTGAATTGGGGCGCTGCTTTTTACCCGGTGCGAGCGATGCCATTGAAGATCTTGAGCAGCGTTGGACCCTGGGGGGGTTATTGTGGGGGGAGCGCCTTGAGGAAAGCTGGCACGGTAAAATAGAAAATACAGACTTTTATGACTTGAAGGGTGATGTAGAGCAGCTCTTGGAACTGACCGGACATTCAAACGTAGAATTCAGAGTATCCGGGGACAAGATACTACATCCTGGTCAATCTGCTGATTTGTATGAAAACGGTCAAAAACTGGGTCGGCTTGGGCGTTTGCACCCTGAAATTGAACAGGGCTTGGGGATTCGCTCGGCAGTGTACGTTTTCGAGCTGTATGCAGACGCCCTGATGCAGCATCAATTGGTTACCCATTCGGATGTTTCCCGCTTTCCCAGTGTGCGCAGGGACCTGTCGCTGTTGCTGGATAGTAATATTCCACTAGCAGAGGTTGAGTCCATTGTGGTCAAGCATGCGGGAGAATTTCTAATAAACTTTAGAGTCTTTGACGTGTATCACGGGGAAGGTATTGATTCTACTGCAAAAAGCATCGCTGTGGGCTTGACCTTCCAGCATCCATCGCGCACTCTTACAGAGTTAGAAATAAGCAACTGCGTGGACACTGCGGTTGAGGCCCTGGGGGCAGAGATTGGTGCCCGGTTGAGATAGCGGAAATATAACTGCTACAGATAACCAAAGGGACAAAAAAGATAGCTGGGAGGCTTTTGACGGATGGGTGCACTTACCAAAGCGGATATGGCCGATCGGCTGTTTGAAGAGTTGGGTCTCAATAAACGTGAAGCGAAAGAAATCGTGGAAATGTTTTTTGAGGAGATTCGCGCCTCGCTGGATAATAACCGGCAAGTGAAGCTTTCAGGATTTGGGAATTTCGACTTACGTGATAAGAGCGAACGTCCCGGAAGAAATCCGAAAACTGGCGAAGAAATACCTATTACTGCCCGACGTGTTGTCACGTTTCGTCCCGGACAGAAACTTAAAGCAAGGGTAGAGGCATATGCTGGAACCGAGTCATAACGACGAATTGCCCCCCATTCCGGGCAAACGGTACTTCACCATTGGTGAGGTAAGTGGCCTGTGTGACGTAAAGCCCCACGTGCTGCGGTATTGGGAACAGGAATTTCCCCAGCTTAGCCCGGTAAAGCGTCGTGGCAATCGCCGCTACTATCAGCGCCAGGATGTCTTGACCATTCGCCAGATCCGCGCACTACTTTATGATCAAGGTTTTACCATAGGCGGCGCCAGACTACGCCTTGATGGTACCGAAGCCAAAGAAGATGTCACGCAATACAAACAGTTGATACATCAACTAATTACCGAGCTTGAAGACGTACTTAAAGTACTAAAATCCTAGTCTTTAAACCCTCTGCAGACATAGATTTTTTTCCGGAGAGTGTGTTATTTTCTAAGCAATGCTGGTTTACGCAATGCAAATTCGTATTTCTTTGTACCGTGCCAATGGTTAAATAGTAGCGGTGAGTTCACTGTATAAAATTCTGGTAAGTGCTTGTTTATTAGGTGATAAAGTGCGTTACGATGGTGCATCAAAAGGTATTGACCACCCCTTATGGTCGCAATGGAAATCACAGGGGCGACTTCTCGCAATTTGTCCGGAAGTGAGTGGAGGACTGCCGGTACCTCGACCTGCGGCAGAGATAATAGGCTCTGACGTAACTGAGAGTGGTCGAGCAGTCTTGCAGGGAAAAGCCAGCATTCTTACGAAACGTGGTGCTGATGTAAGCGAGCAATTTATTCAAGGTGCGGAGGCCGCATTGGCACTGGCCAGAAAAAATGACATTCGCCTGGCAATAATGGTAGAGGGAAGCCCCTCTTGCGGTTCACATCTTGTACATGACGGCACATTCTCAAATGCTCTGTTGGCGGGGGAGGGTGTGTCAACCGCGCTGCTCAGGCAACATGGTATTCAGGTGTTTTCTCATAAAGAGCTGGAGCTGGCTGAAGTTTATTTGGCGGAGCTTGAGTAAGATTAAACGCATTATACACGCGGTAGTTGGTGAGAAGCCTCGACTGATGTATGATGCGCGACCCTCGCAGAAATAGTGCGAGAACCTAATCGGGGCGTAGCGCAGTCTGGTAGCGCACCACACTGGGGGTGTGGTGGTCAGAGGTTCAAATCCTCTCGTCCCGACCAAAATATCCTTTAAAAACAGTGAGTTGAGGTTGGTTCATAAACCCTCCATTTTCCATTTAAATAGTTTAAGTCCACATTAAGTCCAGTTAAAGGACTATTTTGACCGCCATTTATATTTTGACTGTTAATCATTGGGTCGCTGGTTCGAGCCCAGCAGGCGGAGCCAATATATTCCCTATATTTCATACATATAGGAATTTATTTCCAAAGCAGCGGTTTGCAATTCCAATACTCGTGCTACGTATGTGCTACTTAGAATGCCCTCTATTCATCACATTTTTTACACCGGAGCATCGTAGTTGCTTAATCTTTACATGGGGTTCCACAGGCAGAGAGGTGCCCAGATCGGCGGTTCAATTCACAGATTCTTTCTCACTTCGAAGGTCTTCTGGAAGCGATTTTCTGCCGCTGAACATGGCTGAGATGATATTGCCGCCTTTTCGAATCTCTATTGTGACCACGGCAATCACATGGATCAGAATTAATGCCAGGAGCGCATAGTAAGTGTTCAGGTGCGTTGCGATTATTGGGCTACGAAATTCACGCATTTCGGCATAGGACACTTCGTTCACGGTTTCTGGCGCATACGGCTGAACGAGAGATGGATCTTTGTTCGGTGTGGCAACCCACTCTGCAAAGTAATCTCCAAACGGTGGCATAAAAACATCGGTTCCGGCCAGCAAAATACCGCTGATGCCCTGCACGAAGAGAGCGAGTAGCAGCAGGGTTACGGCAATACGACCGAGTGGGCTATGTCCAGCGTGGGGCTCAGGATCGCGTGAGAGCACGTTCCGTATCGAAGACTTGAGGGCTGAGACGTATCCTTTTCCACCTGGCAGCACGGCAGACCAGCGGGCGTATGCGTTACCGATAAACCCCCAGATGAGTCGCCATGTTAAATTGACAAGAAACGCGTAACCGATCCACACGTGAAGCCTCTTCAACGCGATCTTGCCGTCATTCGGTATGGCTAAGTCTCCGGCGTAAAGAATCACAGTTCCGACGCAAATCAGTCCGAGCACACATAAGAAATTCACCCAATGGAACAGTCGTGTTGTGCGGTCCCAAACGTGAACGACCGATTCAGTCCTGGCATTGTCGATGTCTGAAGCTCTACTGGTCATCGGATTAAAACGCATACTTGGAAAATAGAGGGACAGTGTACATAATTGGGACAAAAGATGGAGCGAACAGACAGGCCAATACGAGCAGGTAGTTTAAGGTCGAGAGTAATAGGTACACTGTCCCTCTATTTTCCAAGTATGCGTTTTAATCCGATGACC
>JAHRWB010000176.1 GCA_019090385.1 Pseudomonadales bacterium
AGTGGATCGCTGGGAGATGGAGACGGCAAATGGTGGCTGTCTTTAAACTCAGCGCTGGATTTGAACGTAATGAGTCTGATCCGTAGTCCGGGTGGGTTTCTTACCAATTTGAGCAGTGTTGTGCCAAAAGATGGCCAGAATGTCCATCATATTTATTTTGCGAATCCGGCAAGCAATTTGTCTCAGCAATCCTTTATTCGACTGGTTAATATAACGGATGGTGTTGGCAGTGTGACGATAGCGGGTATTGATGATGATGGTAATCCTGCCCCAGGCGGTGAAGTTATCCTTGAGCTTGGAGCTTTTGAAGCCAGGGGCATAACTATTCAGGACCTTGAGGCCGGAAATGTGGGTTCGGGTGCGCTTGGTGATGGTAACGGTCGTTGGCAGCTGAATATCAGTTCTGCACTGAGTTTACAGGTTATGAATTTAATTCGTACTTCGGATGGCTTTGTGACCAATTTAAGTAGAACAAGTCCAAAAACGATTCAGGCAAAAAGGGAAGTTTATTTCTTTAATCCGGGCAGTAATGCGGCCCAGCGCAGCTTTTTGAGAATTATAAATACTTCTGACCAGGGCGGCACGGTGACTATTGCGGGTATCGATGATGCAGGCAATACTGCCCAGGGTGGCAGTATGAGCTTGAGCCTTTCAGCTAATGCTGCTCAGGAGATCACTGCGGAACAGCTGGAGAATGGAGATGCTGAAGCGGGTTTGTCTGGTGCTTTGGGGGATGGATCCGGGAAATGGCGGCTTTCAATATCTGCGGACGTGAATGTTGAGGTGATGAGTTTGTTGCAAACACCTGCAGGTTTTCTGACCAATTTGAGTACAGCGCTACCCTAAGCTATTCACTAATTCCTTCACTAAGGCCAGCAAGTTTCAGGCCTTTTAAATATATTTGGATTTGGTCTGAACGGGTGAGATAGAACATCTTGTATTTGGCGTATGCGATAGAAAAATCAGGCCGTTGTTTCAATAGCTTTGCAATGCAGTTTTCTGCTTCTGCTATGCGGCCGAGATATGCGAGCGCAACTGACTGGTGCGCATAGGCCCAATATTGGCAGTTGGGTATGGCAAGCGCACTTTCAGTCCAGTCCACTGCGGCCTGAAAATCTTTTTTAAACAATAGGGCCAGGGCTCCGTAAGTATAAAATGCCCAAAGTTGAGGATCGTTGGGGCTGAGTGCAATCGATCGCTCAAAACAAACCAGGGCTTCATCATATCGGCCTTCATAGGCCAGTGAATCGCCCAGCCCGCAATGGGCTGCGGCATAGGTGGGATTGAGATCTATGGCTTTTTTATTTTCGGAAATAGCGCGTCCGTATTCTCTGCGCGCAAGTAAGGTGCGCGCTCGCAGAGCATAGAAACTGGCATTTTGTGGATCCAGGGAGATGGCTGTTTCACAGGCGGAGAGGGCTTGATCCAGTAAATCCTGGCTGGGTTCGGTTTCCCAATAAACCATACCCAGTACCAAGGCGTAGGCCCACCATGCATAGGCTTCGCCAAAATGTTTGTCCAGCGTCTGACAGCGTTTCAGCAGTCTTTGGGCCTCTAGATTGGCTTGCTCAGTAAATTGGTAAAAATGGTAGATTCCCAGGTGATAGCAGTCCCAGGCTTGCAGGTTGTGGGGCCTGGCATGGGCAACTTTATTACGCTCCGCAAAGCCAATTTCGGGTTCGAGGCGGGCAGTGATCTTTTCGGTAATTTCATCCTGGACTGCAAATATATCAGAAATTTCCCGATCATATCGTTCCGACCATTTTTGAAACCCGCTCTGTGAATCGATCAAATTAACGTTTACCCGTACATGAGTGTCGGTTTTTTGAATTGTGCCTTCCACGATATAGTGCACATTGAGTTCTGTTCTGAGCGATCTGGCATCAACTACACGGCCTTTGAAGCTAAATGCGGTGTTGCGTGCGATAACGTTAAGCCAGCGATGCTTTGCCAGGTGGGTGATTATGTCGCTGCTTACGCCGTCTGAAAAGTATTCCTGCGCTGTATCATTCAGTACATTTACAAATGGCAATACTACTACCGTGGGTTTTTCCAACTGAGATTGATCATTGGATGAGGGCGCGTTAGCTGTGCCTTGAGCTATATTCTCTTGGGATGCGTAGGGGGAATCCACCTTTGCAACAAACCGAAACCCCCTTTTATGTACGGTACGGATAACTTTTTGGTTTTTTCCGTCATCCTGTAATAACTGACGTAGGGATTTAATTCTGCTGCTAAGCGCTGCTTCAGAAACTATACGACCACGCCAGACCTGTTCATTAATTTCTTCTTTGGACACGGTTTGGTCGTAATTTTTCAGCAATAAGGCGAGTAGCTCGAGAATCTGTGGCTCTGCATGAACGGGTTCCTGGTTCTGCCAAAGCTCCAGGCATTCTGAATCAAATAAGTAGTCGTTGAATCGGTAACGCATTGGCAGATTAACTCTTCAAGTTTTCTTCAGATTTAAACCAGATAAGGTTCAAGCGCTTTGCCTCTATTCCATGGATCATAACTTTCTGGATGATTGTATCCAAAATTTTTACCTATAAAAGGAATATGTAATGAGTTCAGCAGAGAGCACGCCAAAATATTTGGTTAACTGGAAAGACGGCACCAGTAATCTGGAAGCTGCATCGATCAGCCTCATTCTTGCAGTTACCAGTTCAAAAAATTTCGAAACGGCGATTTTTGTTTCCGGAGAGGCCAGCACATTGTGTATAAAGGGTGCTGCGGATACCTTGGTCGCGCCTGGCTACGAAGCCTTGGCAGATCTTTTGCGTGTTTTTGTAGAGCAGGGTGGCAGTCTTTGGCTTTGTCCAGCCTGTGTTAAGGCGAAGGGCCTTAGTGAGTCAGATCTCTTGGATGGTGTAGATATCGCAGGCGCGCCCAGAACTATGGCTTTTCTGGCCAGTGGCGGACATCTATTAGCATAACTGAAGAAAACAAAGGAGAGTAGGTATGACCGATAGTACAGACAGTAAGGACATAGACGCAGAGGCTTTAAGGGACCAGGTTAAGGAGAAGTACCGTGATGTGGCGCTGGAACCGAGCACTGAATTCCATTTTCACACGGGGCGAGCGCTGACCGAAAGGCTTTCTTATAGACGCTCTTTAGTCGAAGGCTTGCCTGACGAGGCAGTTGAATCTTTTGCAGGCGTTGCAAATCCGTTTTCGCTCAGAGAGATAGAGCGTGGCGAGAAAGTAGTCGATGCTGGTTCTGGTGCGGGATTTGATTGTTTCGTCGCACAAAAACTTGTCGGTAAAACGGGCCAGGTAGTTGGCGTTGATATGACCGAGGAAATGCTGGATAAATCCCGTTCACTGGGCCAGGACATGAATCTTCAAAACGTAGCGTTTCGGGAAGGTTTGCTGGAAGATATTCCCGTAGAAGATGGTTGGGCGGATGTTGTTATCAGCAATGGTGTTATCAATCTTTGCGCTGATAAGCAGGCTGTTATGTCTGAAATATTTCGGGTTCTGCGCCCGGGAGGTTATCTGCAATTTGCAGATATAGTGAATGCTAAACCCATTCCCGAGGCAGCACTTGAAAATATAGATCTTTGGACTGCTTGAATCGCAGGAGGCCTGCCGTGTGCAGGCTGGAAGAAAATGCTGGAACAGACCGGGTTTGTTGATATTGTCGTGGGTCCAGCCGTAGATACCTTTGGAGGAGCTTCAGGAGAAGACAATGCGAGGACGTTTGCTGTTTCGGGGCATGCATTTTTGGCACGTAAGCCGGCGTAAATAAATGCTTAGTGTGTGAGCATAGACGCAATCGAGAAAGTGCGTGTGGGGGTCACCAGCCGACTGTCTTTCAGTACATATTTTAATTTTTGGGTTGCGTCTTCAACGACAACGATGGCTGATTCCCTATCTTGACGGTCAAAAACTGTAAACCAGACCTCGCTGCCATCTTTGTTGTACTGAGGATGTAATACGCGTACTTGATGTCCTGCCAAATCAGCCCAACTAGCAATGGGCAGTGTCTGAATTGTTGGTTTGGACGCATATTGATTAATGACGAAAACAGAATTACTGATATCCGAAGCTGCGTTCAAAGGTGCATCTATCCAAAGGTTTTTGGAAGTTGCATGGGTTTGAATAGACAGAGATCCAGCGGATGGCAAATTAAATGTGCGCACTACCTGCCATGCATTTTCAGGGTGTTTATCAGGATCAGTTCCAATAACGACAATTGCAGAGCCGCCCATTGCGCTGGTTGCCCACACGGGTCCATAGTGTGGGTCTACGTAATGGCTGCCGGCATTACCTCCTACCAGCCCCTTTGCTTCAATTGTCGCGATTACTTTGGAAGCAAGTGTATCGAAGACAACGACTTTTTCATCATCAGCTGGTATGAGAAAAAATTGCCCTGAACGATCAAAGGAACCTGAACGCAGATAGGCCGCCGCATTGTGTTCTGATGAGAGTTCGCCAGTGTTATTCGGCGCCGTAATGTACAGCTTACCAACTTTGTTGGTAACTATTATAAAACGGGCATTACTTTTGCCAAAACTGATGACTTGTGTAATTCGCGCTTCAGATTGCTGACTAGGGTCCGGGTGCTTATCCAGGAGGCGGCTGGACACCGGGTGCAGTGTTGCCGGGTTCAATGTGGTGATTTGTGGTGGCCAATAGGCACCTGCCATGACATGGTTATTTCGCTTCGCATGGGATATAGCCAGGCTCCGCGCTTCATAACCTATTCTTACTTTGGCCACTACTTTGGGTGTACGCATATACAAGTCAATCATGACGACCTCACCACCGCGGGATATGACGTAGAGATATCGACCATTTTTTGAAACATCAATGCTATGGGGTGCCAGTCCGGTATCGACGATAGCGGCTATTTTTCGGTTTATTGAATCAATCAGCGCAACCTGGCCTACGTCATGCAGAAGTGAAACAAACAAGTCTTTTGGGTGCACCTTAAATTTTCTACGGGAAGGGCGTTTTTGAATCGGTATCAGTTCCTGCCATGAGGCGCTTATGGCATCAAAATCAAAGCTGGGAGCGGGTGGTGGGGGTGATTGCAGAAATCGGGCCATCAAACTCATGTCTTCTGCTGAGAGGCGTTCACTTGTTCCCCAGTTCGGCATGCCCCAGGGGGTACCATAGTGAAGAATTTCTTTAAGACCCTGGGTCCCGCTCGTACGCATTTTCCAGTCGGTCAAAGCGCTACCAGCTGCGCCTTCTCGATGGACACCATGACAAGCAGCACACTTTTCCATGTAGAGTAGTTGTGCCTGATTGAAGTCGTGTTCGGATAGCGCTACTGCATCTTCAGTATATTGCAAACGCCCCCGCTGTTGGGCGACGTCTTCTGCGGTGACTATGGGTGAAACTACTTTGGCACTTGTGTAAAGGTAGTTAATAATTTCAGCTATGTCTTCATTTGCCAGGTAGTCCCAACCAGGCATGATTGGAACGACATGGGCTAGATCGGCTTCTATGGCAAACCTGCCGGTCAGGATCATTTTTATAATGTAATTGAGGTCCTCAGTTTTTACCTTTTCAATGAGAGAGGGGAAGAAAGGCGGTTTACCCTTTGCATCTGAATTGTGGCAATTGCTGCAGTGTTTCTGAAAGCTAAGAGAGTTATTTGGGTTTACAGAATTGTCAGCTAAGCTTGTTGCAGAAAGCCATGCTGGTGAACTGAGTAGGTAAATAAAAAGCAAAAACCCTGACAATCTCACAGGAAAACTCCACGCAGAAAAATTAGTAGTATAGGATTAGTAGGTGCATATGCCACTAAGGGATTCCCCTGTGACAATATGGAGATGCATCAATGCCGCAATACAAGGTCACTAGGGATTTGCTTTTACAGCTGCTCTTTCGGAAACCTTCGCATGCCAGGCGCGCAAATGGGTGCATTCTTTAGGGATTTCAGCTTTCACCCACTTGGCAAAGTCACAGGTTACCAATGTCGTAATATCGGCCATTGAATAGGCATCGCCGGCGACATACTGATTGTTTGCCAGTTGCTGGTCAAAGTCGGTGAAAAAGTTTTGTATCTGTGTTGCACCGCGAGTGGCTAGTTCTGTGGATTGTGGGTAGCCGTGTGGCCCGACGAGTGCTCGGTCGACGAAGCCTTTACTGGTATTGCGCAGTACACCGGCTACCGCGAGAATACCATTCATAAATGCCAGATGCTCCCACATTTCAACAAGACCTTTTTCTGTAGCGTCACGTCCAAGTAGAGGAGTGTCAGGATATATTTCCTCCAGGTAACGGGTTATGCCTCGAATCTGGCTGATGTAGATTCCCTTGTCGGTCTCCAGCATGGGGACGTCACAGGCTGGGTTCATGGCGCGATAGGCGTCTTGTCGGTGTTCTCCGGCGGCAAAATCAACGATCACTCGTTCAATTTCTATGCCTTTTTCAGCTATAAAAATATTGACGCGCCGGGGGTTTGGAGCTTGGGGAAAATCGTAGAGTTTCATAGGAGGCCTTTTATTTCTTAGAGCTGCTCTGTGGAAAGACGATGATACGAGTTATTCATTTTTCCACTATTGTAGCTCTTTGCAAAGCGCTAAATTGTGAGCCGGGTGATTTGTTGGAAATTGAAGCTGAAGCTACATAAGTGCGAGCAGCTCGATGCTGTGTATGAAAATAGTTTATGAAAGTGCGGAGTAAGCATATAGCGCTAGCATTCAACATAATTTCAATGGTCCAGGAAAGCCTGTGGACTTGTATGGGCGCGGCGGATCTTACCAGGTGGCTCGCCAAACATTCGCTTGAAGGCTCTACAAAATGCAGCTTCGGATTGGTACCCGAACCGGGTGGCGAGGCTTGAGATAGGGTCTGACGTCTCTTGCAATTGCATGCGGGCGAGTTGCATTCGCCAATGCGTGAGATACCGCATTACTGGTTCTTTGACGAGGTGGGTGAATCTGGCAGAAAAAGCTGAGCGTGACATGCCCACCTCTTTGGCCAGTGACGCCACTGTCCAATCTCGTTCTGGCGCACGGTGGATTAAGCTCAGTGCTTGGCCCACTTGTTTGTCGCGTAGTGCGGCAAGCCAGTCTCGCCTGGCCTCTGGCGCAGTGTCGATCCAGGTGCGGATAATTTGAATAACAAGAATATCCGCCAGTCGGGTTATTACAGTTTCTCCGCCGGGTTGTAGGCTTTTTGCTTCTCGAGCAATGAAGCGAAGTGTGCTTTGCAGCCAGTTGCCTGCTTCATCATTCCAGGAGTTTACCGTTATTACTGTAGGTAATTGGGCTATTAGGCGTTCAGCCGCGACATGGTCAAAGCGCACTACGCCACAGGTTAGAAGTGTAAGATCACCTCCTCCGCCATAACGCATAATTTCATATCGTTCACTGACCTGCTCAACCGGGATATCAAACAAAGGCGTGGTTTCTGCATTTTTATCGATGCTGCTGTGGATGCAGTGTCCGTTGCCATGGGGAATCAGTGCGAGGCTTCCCTGCTGTAGTAAACAGGGCTCGCTGCCCTCAACCTCAAGCCAGCACTGCCCCTCAGTGACTATATGAAACATCATGTGCCCTTCAAGTCTTGGCAGATCAATGCTCCAGGGTGTTGTGAGTTCAGAGCGGCAATAAAGCGTGCCGGTTAGGCGCAGCAGGTGCAATGCTTCGCCGAGTGGGTCAGCTGCGGGTGGTAGTGTGCGATGAATGCTGGACATGCTTTGTATTGTTCCATTTTATTTTGCATTATGTCTATAAAAAAAGATGAATGATCATAAAAAATGGATTTAATGATATTGATCATCCTATTTATTCCGCTCACTATGGATTTCTATCTAAGGCGTGGTTCGGCTAACGAAGTTTCGCTCAATAATACTGGAGATCTTAATTATGAATGAATGCCTAAATCTTATTATCGGTTCAACCGGACGCACAGGTCGCAGAATCATGCAGCGACTGGCCGACAAGGGACACCTTGTGCGTGAAGCATCACGGCATTCTGATACGCCCTTTGACTGGGACAGGCCGGAGACCTGGGATGCCGCGCTGGATGGCATTACATCAGCATATATTTGCTACTCTCCAGATCTTGCCATCCCGGGGGCAACTGGAAAAATCCGTACCTTTGTCGATCGAGCAGTGCAGCATAATGTCCAGCGTTTGGTGCTTTTGTCGGGTCGTGGTGAAGAAGAGGCCCAAGCGGCTGAGCGATTTGTCCAGCGTGTGGATGTTAATTGGACCATTGTTCGGTGCGCCTGGTTCTGCCAGAATTTTACTGAGGGTCCATTCCTTGAAGGCGTGCTTAGTGGTGAGATTGCGCTGCCTGCCGGAGAGGTCGGGGAGCCATTTATTGACGTTGATGATATTGCAGATGTTGTAGTCGCGGCACTCACCGAAGAAGGACACGCCGGCCAGGTTTATGAGCTGACCGGGCCCCGGCTCTTAACCTTTGGTGAAGCCGTAAGGGAAATTGCCGAGGCGACCGGGCATCCAATTCATTATCTCCAAATTTCAACTGAGACTTTTGCTGCTAGTGTTGCCAACATGGAGTTGCCGGGAGATATAGCGTGGTTGTTGGAGTATTTGTTTTCCACAGTTCTTGATGGACGCAATGCATCAATTGAAGATGGTGTAGAAAGGGCGCTGGGTCGCAAGCCGCGTGATTTTTCTGATTTTTGCAGGGTGACTGTGGCTGCGGGCATTTGGAGTTTCGCGGAATGATGTCAGAGCCAGCTTGGACAATGGAGCCATTCTTGGTGGTACTGGGAATTGTAGCTGTACTTGGTAGTGCACTCGTGGGTGGAATTTTCTATGCTTTCTCAAGCTTTCTCAAGCTTTCTCAAGCTTTGTCATGACGGCATTGGCAGAATTGCCTTATGCGGCGGGTATAGGCGTAATGCAGTGAATCAACATTGTGGTGCTAAATCGTTCGTTTTTGGCAATGTTCTTTGGCACTGCTGTATTGTCACTGCTTGCTGGTGGGATCGCCTTGGCAGAGTGGGATAGACCAGGGGCCGGTTATTGCTTTGCTGCGGGGAGTTTCTATTTTTTGGGTACATTCGGGGTCACCGCTCTGGGTAATGTCCCCTTGAACGATGAGTTGGCTAGTGTGTCAGTGACCGACCCTGGTGCACGCGACCTATGGGAGCACTATCTGGGTGTGTGGACGATGTGGAATCTTCTACGTACGCTAGCGGCGATGATCGCAGCCTTGCTGTTTTTGCTGGGTCTGATTCAGAATGTGCGTGTTTGATTTCTGGATCAGTCTGATATGGATATCTGATATGGACAGGCAATGGTCAGGCCTGCGAAAATACTGGTGTTGCCCGTCACTCTAGCTATCGGGCAGGACTGGACAGGAATGATATGAGCATCAACAAAACACTACATGCCCGCGGTGATTCAAAATGCGAATTATGTAAAAGCCCAGAGAATTTGGCTGTATACGCGGTATCTCCGCGCTTGGGTGATAGGTCTGAAGAATGCGCGCTAGTGTGTGATACCTGTCGTGATCAAATGGAAAACCCGGATAAAGTGGATGTACACCACTGGCATTGCTTAAACGACAGTATGTGGAGCGAACATGCCGCAGTACAGGTGTTGGCATGGAGAATGCTGACTCGTCTCAGTGCCGAGGGATGGCCGCAGGATCTACTGGATATGCTGTTGTTGGAGGATGAGATTCTGGCCTGGGCCAGGCATGAAGGCGATGCTGGCTTCGATGATATGGATAACACCCTTGTTAAACACATGGACAGCAATGGCGCCGTTCTTTCGAACGGGGACACAGTGACTTTGACCAAGGATCTGAATGTGAAGGGTGCGGACTTTACTGCTAAACGCGGGACGGCTGTACGCGGAATTTCTCTGGTCGTCGACAATGCTGAACATATCGAAGGTAAGGTAAACGGGCAGCAGATTGTAATATTGACAAAGTTTGTCAAAAAATCGACTTAGACAGGCTAGAGCGGAGCAAAGTAGATTTAGCAACGCCGGTTTTTTAAAATAGGTTTAGCCGGTGAACTTGAATATAAAAACGGGGCCGTATGCCTGGAGCCATCGTAATCAGAATGTTTGTTCTTATCCTATAACACGCCGCCTAGGACCTGATGATGCTGGGGCATGGTACATAGGATGGAGCAGATATTTTGCGTTTGCTTTCTGATAAAGTTGAATTCATTAAAGTTGGAGCTGAGGATGTCTGACTAAAACTGGAGAATGACATGATTGTTGTAAATGCAATAGTAGAAACAGACGCTGCCAATATTGAATCCATGAAAGCCGCTATTTCAGTTATGGAACAAGCTAGTCAAGCTGAGGCTGGCTGCAATGATTACACCTTTTCGATTGAACTAAATGATCCAAATAAATTGAGAATTACTGAAAATTGGGAATCG
>JAHRWB010000177.1 GCA_019090385.1 Pseudomonadales bacterium
CAATATCAGAACACTGTGTGTCTTGCACTCGTAAAAAAACTTCATATCAATAGAAAAATGTGTGTGTCTGATACTAAGCAAGCTATATATTCATTACCGCTTTTACAGTATCGGTGAGTTCACCTGCACCAAAAGGCTTTTCAAGGAAAGCAGCGGCACCCAGCTCTTCAGCTTTTTGACGAAGCTCTGGCTGCTTGCTCGCAGTCATAAATATAATCGGTGTTGCCGCAGTTTGGGTTAAATTTCGTAACCGATCAAAAACTACAAAGCCGTCTCCCCCAGGCATGGTTATATCAAGCATAACTAAATCCGGGTTTGACTTCCGTGCCTGTACCGGTGCCATAGCGGCATCAAATGCCTGGGCGACTTCAAAGCCCAGAGCTTGCATTCGCACACATACCGCCATGGAAATTTTACGGTCATCTTCTACTATCAAAACGGTTTTCATTACTAATCTCCTACCAAGACTAAAAGCATAATATTTTGCATATTAACTAACGATTTAAGAAATGGGTAAGTTAAAACTGAATTCACTACCCCTGTTTAATTCACTCTTCACATTAAGCGTACCGCCATGCAGCTTTACGATTTCATTGGAGATCGCGAGGCCCAGTCCCAAACCCACAACCTGCCCACCATTTTCCTCAATCGGAACCTGATACAGCCGTTCAAAAACCCTCTCAATATGCGTATCGGAAATACCACAACCTGAATCTTCGATACAAATCTGAAGCCCACTATGTCCAAGTTCCACACGCACGGCCACGTTCCCCGCAGGCTCAGTAAACTTGATTGCATTACTCAATAAATTTGTGATGACCTGAATAACTCGGCGTTGATCCATACGGACTAATGGGACAGATTTGGGTATATCCGTTTTCAAAACAATAGACCCTTTTTTTGCCAATGCAGATACTGTTCTAACTGACTGTTCTACAGTTTCAGTAATACTACTTTCATTCAGTTCCAACTTGAGTCGACCTGTTTCAAGCCGAGTAACATCGATCAAATCATTCACCTCAGCCGCCATCAGATCGCAACTCTCAAGAGCATATCCCAGAAATTCACGCTGCTGATCGTTTAAATCCCCGGCAATTCCTTCGTGCACGAGCGCCACAAATTCCCGTATAGAAGTCAGTGGTGTTTTTATTTCATGACTAACTGTCTGATAAAAACGTTGAATTTCTTCATTTCTGCTTTGAAGCTTACGGTTTTTTGTCTCAAGGCTACGCCGTTTTCCTGCTAGGGCGGTCCTCAGTCGAAAATTTTCCACTGCATTTAAAATAGCTCTCTTCAAGGATTCCGTCGACACCCTGTGTTTAGGCAGGTAGTCGCTTGCGCCCATCGTGAATACACATACCGCTAGAGACTCGCTACCTTGGCCAGTCAACATAATAATTGGTGGTTTGTCCTCCGGCTCATTTCCAACCAATGCTTTTAATACATCAAGCCCATCCATGGTGGGCAACATATAATCCAATAAAACACAGTCGAAATGCTCTTCCCTATATAAACTCATACCCTCAATAGGGTCGCCACACTCTTTTATCACGTACTCGTTGTCTGCATCCGCGCTTAAACAGCGCACGTAGTGATCCCGATCTACAGAGTCATCATCAATAATTAGTATTTTTAGCAAATCCGCGTGTTTCTGCTGGTCCTTGCTTTCCTGTATTTCCTGCATCAATCCACCCTGCTGATATCAAACACGTAGTATTAGGGACCTTACCCACAATCCTAATATGAATTGCCCCTATAGGTGTGCTTCCTTAAAATTAGCCTACAAAACCCGCTTGCTATGATATAAAACTGGAAAATGCAAACCAGTTTGCTCTTTAACCTATCAATTGGCTTACAGAATAAATAAAGCAAAGAGTTTTTATCGAAAGTTGTGGTTCATTCGATTTGCACTACCGTTAAAGAACATCGTTACTATTAATCTGCCCTTATATGCAAGCACATGAACCCATTTTTCTCGCAGAGAGCAATGACCGCAGAAACTCCCTGGTCAAAGCTGGGAAATTACACTGGATACATTGGTTTGTTTTAGGTCTTTCTATACTTCTAACAATTGCCGCTTGGTACTTTTCAAAAGAACAAGTGAACAAAAACGTCTACCAGCGATTTGACAGAGAAGCTGACCATGTTGCAGAGCTAGTGAAGGAACGAATGCAGCTCTATGAGAACGCCCTCTGGGGCACAGTCGCTTTAATAGACTCCAATAATGGTGATATCAACTTTAAACAATGGCTGAAATACTCACAAAGCTTGCGAATCAGCGAATCCTATCCGGGGATTAACGGCATAGGGGTTATAAATAATCTCAAACAATCTACGCTAGCAAATTACCTGCTCAAGCAACAAAAAGTACGCCCTGATTTCAACATACACCCGGCGCACGACGAGGCAGAGTACTGGCCTATAACTTATATTGAACCACAAACGTCAAATCAAAAAGCTGTTGGCCTGGATATGGTATTTGAAAAAAACCGCTACTCAGCGATTAAGCAATCGCGTGATACCGGAATGGCACAAATTACTGGGCCCATCACTTTAGTTCAGGACGCGCAAAAAAAACCTGGGTTCCTTCTGTATGTACCGTTCTATCAAGGTGGTATTAATCCAAAAACACTGAGCGAGCGCCGCTCCCAAATTGCGGGAGCAACCTACGCGCCGTTTATCATGCATAAACTTATGGCCGGAACCCTCGCAGAAAGTAAGCGGCTAATTTCGATAAAAATTAAAGATGGTGGCAATACACTTTTCGATGACAATAGCACTAGTCACACCAACATAGACCCAAACCCACTATTCAGAAAAAACATCAGTGTTCCGATGTATGGTCGAATATGGGACTTTGATCTTTCTTCAAACTTGACGTTCCGTGCAACGTCATTCAGTAGCCAGCCCTATTTCATATTGGCCGGCGGCATCAGCATAGACATACTCATTCTTTGCCTGTTCTTCCTATTGTCAAAATACAACAAAAAGGCACTCCACTTCGCCGATCAGGTGACTCAAGAATTTCAGCTACGCTCCAAACTTCTCGAATCTGCCAACAACGCTCTGGAAGAAAGTAATTTGGAACTACAACAATTTGCATATATTGCATCCCACGACCTCAAGGCACCCCTAAGGGCAATAGATCAGATTTCGAGTTGGATAGAAGAGGATACAAAAGACATCCTTGACGAGAAGTCCGCTCAAAGGATGAAAACCCTGCGCGGACGTGTCCATCGGTTGGAGAGCTTGCTTGATGATCTCCTCGCCTATTCGAGAGCAGCAAAAATTGAAGACCTCGATATTGAAAAAGTTCACTCTGAAGATATTGTCAAAGAAGTCGTCTATATGTCTGGAGACACAAATGGCTTTTCTATACAAACATCTTCTTCAATGCCCGATGTGCATACACCAAAGGGTGCACTAACACAGATATTTGGAAACTTGATAGGAAATGCCATCAAACACCATGACAAAGCCCAAGGTTCGATAAAGGTGAGCGCCACCGAAAATGCGCAATCCTGGACATTTTCGGTTAGCGACGATGGGCCCGGCATCCCAGAAGAATTCCATGAGCGAGCTTTTCAGTTATTTAAGACGCTAAAGCCACGCGATGAGGTAGAAGGTAGTGGCATGGGCTTATCGATTGTTCGTAAACTGGTCGAGAGACAAGGTGGAAATATTTCTATTGACTCCTGTAATGGTAAACGCGGAACCACCATTTATTTTGAGTGGAAAAAAGACTGGGTACAAAACTAAAGGAATACCGATTTGTTAGATACAAAAATGATAACAATATTGTTAGTTGAAGATGACGAAGTTGATACGGAAGCTGTCGAGCGTGCGCTTGATCAAGCAAAAATTTCCAATCCCATCAGAGTTGCTAAGGATGGAATTGAAGCCCTGCAGATCCTACGCGGTGAAAACGGCCATTCTCAAATAAAAAAACCATTCATAGCATTTGTTGATCTAAACATGCCCCGTATGGACGGTATTGAATGCGTAAAAGAGATGCGTAAAGATGAAAATTTAAGGGATACTATTGTTTTTATCCTGACGACATCCAAGGCAGACGAAGACAAGATGAAAGCTTATGAGCAAAATGTTGCAGGTTATATCCCCAAAAATGCGGTCGGAGGAGGATTCAGAAAAGCTGCAGAAATGCTAGGTGCATACTGGCAAGCAGTCGAATTACCATAATATAGTGCTTCTGAAACAGCAAAACACTCTTAGCTTCTGCTAACAGAAAACACTCTTAAGATCTGCCCGGACTTACAGAAGTCTCTGATACCAAAGAGATACCAAACCTCTTACAATACCTCGCTGCCACCTGCACTATATGCGTTACGACATTTGAAAATTAAAGTAAAAAATATACCAAGATATATAGTGATGAAAGCCATAATTGCGCTAACTCAAACTTTACTACTATTAGTTTTAATACAACCGATATCTGCAAATTCTAACCTGAATCATGGGTATACAACTCAGGCACGAACAAAGGTAAAAGTGCTGATCGCTGCACAATTTGAGATCGGCGCTAATACCGGAGATCGTGCAGGCGAATTTCAACATTGGTATGAACGCTATTTTCTTAAAACAAGAGCGATACGGGTTCCAGGCGCAGAAACCCCCATTTACTGCAATAATGAAGGCATTTGTGGAACCGTGTTAAGCATGGGAAAAGTACGCTCATCCTCCTCAATGACGGCCATATTGCTAGATCCTCGCTTCGATTTTTCCAATACTTATTTTCTGATCACCGGGGTTGGCGGCACACCACCAAATGCAGGCACCATTGGCGCTGTCTTCTGGGCAGACTGGCTAATTGATTATGATCTGGGGCATCGCTGGGCTCCGCAGGATGCTACATCCGACACCCCTACCTTTAGTCCACGAAAAGGCTATGAAGACGTGCGCCTGATAAAACTTAACCCGGACCTGGTTAACTGGGCATATCAACTGAGTAATAGTACAGTGCTAAAAGATTCCCCGAGCGCCGCCTCTTACCGTTCACGTTATACACAAAAAACAGCACTACGCGCGCCATTTATGGGAGTAGGCACGCACATTGCCGGTGATACTTTCTTTCACGGACCAGGGCTTTCTGCAGAAGCAAATTATATAGCCGAACTATATGGAGCGAGCCCCTATGTAATTACAGAAATGGAGGGTATTGCAGTAGCCTATGTCATTGGTAAACTGCTATCCACAAACCGGATTATGAGCATTCGATCAGCTGTGAATTTCGACCAGGGTAACCCCCAGGAAACCACCCTAGAACACCTAGACCCTGAGCCGGGTAACACACCTGGCGGTTTTGAAATCGCCCTACAAAATAACCTCGCGGCCGGCTCAGTGGTAATTGATCACATAATCTCCAAATGGGAGGTATGGCAACAGGGTATCCCTAAATACAAGAAGCATACTTCTAGCCGAAACAGCTCACACTAGAACAAGCACCTAAGCTACGCGATGAAGTGCGCAAATTTTGTTGCCGGACGGATCGCGCAGATAAGCAAGATACAGTTTACCGTTAGCATTTTCACGTATGCCAGGGGGATCTTCGCAGGTCGTACCACCATTTGCCAAGCCCGCTGCATGCCAAGCATCTGCCGTTGCACCATCCTGTGCTGCAAAACCAATAGTGCTACCATTGCCATGACAAGCGGGCTTGCCATCAATGGGTTGAGTGATTGAAAATATGCCACTTTTGGTATAATAAAAACAACGACCCTTATCGTCAATCACGCCAGGTTCATGGCCCATAGTACCTAGTACAGCATCGTAAAACGTCTTTGCTTTCTGAACGTCTTCTGCACCCACCATAATATGACTGAACAAGATTATTCTCCTTTACCTAATCGCCACAAGTTAATCCACCCTACCACAGTTTTCTATCAGCTACATCGGCCCAAAAATCGAATACGAAATAGCCAATGAATTTAGTTCAGATTCCGAGAGGACCCATTTCGTCACAGCTTCTACTCGATAATGTGTGTGTCTGGTATTTATCTCTGGCTGGTATATATCTAAATGTCTTATCCAGCCTCAGCAGTAAATTCAACAACAATGGCGTTATAGGAGGCTTTATCTAGATCCGCTACATTTAAGCTTCCATCTTTATTTAAACGGATATCCTGATAAACCGCATCTTGAGGAAAAATATTTAAAAAATGCACCAAGCTCTCTTGAGTTAACGCATGATCTCTGTCGCGAATAAATGCCTGATAGCGACTTTTTTCCCCCTTCACTAGCAACACTATATCTGGATTTTTTTTCACGTTTCGCCACCACTGCCCATGATCAGATGTAAAACATCTAATTCGACCATCCACCCGAATATAACGAACTGGGGTTGAGTACGTCTTACCAGACTTTCGACCTGTAAAAGTAATGACGAGCAAACTATTGCTCACAACAAAATGCAGCGGTGATCTAAGAATAAGCTTCACCACCATATTTACAATTACAAATAAGGGTTCAGGTATTTTCACGATCTTCCATAGCAGGCTGGAGCAATTGCAAGCTACAAGATGCACTAACAATCCAAAAGCCTTCCCAAATAAACCAGCTGTGAGTTTGCCCTATTTTTGGTCAACCAACAATTTGTTGCGTAAAATTGGAGCAAAAATGTGTATGTCTTATTCTTATTTCCGCGAAGACAAAAATTAAGGTTAAACCGGTCGACAACCCTTTTATAACAAAAGTGTTACCTAAGTCTCCAGTATAAACTGATACCTAAGTGTCCAGTATGGACCCTGTTTTTACTGGTCGGAGTGAGAGGATTTGAACCTCTGGCCCCTGCCTCCCGAAGGCAGTGCTCTACCAAGCTGAGCTACACCCCGATTATCGAGTTTTATTCTAAGTCAGTTGAGTGAGAGGTTCAATCAGGAAGTTCGGTCTAC
>JAHRWB010000001.1 GCA_019090385.1 Pseudomonadales bacterium
GCACCTGCCCTGATGATTATTATTTATATACTGGGGCAAACACATCAATCTACCTGGATATTATGGTTTATGGGAATAGTAACTTTTAGCCGTTACCTCATTGTAGTCGGCATTGTTTTTCCAAAATCTCTGGCAATTCCAAACGCCATGCGTTTTCTGGGAGCATTAGGTACCTACATATGTGGTCTTGGATTATGTATGGCTTTATTTCAGCAGGGCCTCAACCTATAAATTTACTATGACTTTCCAATATCAGAGGATTAAACGTGACTCTAAATGTTGACCTGTATTACACGATGCGCTCACCATATTGCTACCTGGCTACACCACAATTGCGAGACCTCGTTAGCGAATACGATCTCATATTTAATCTCAAACCCGTGTTTCCACTTGCAAAAAGTGACCCAAACTTCTTCAAAGGCGTTAACCCACTGTGGCCGCCTTACCTGGTAAAAGATACTGATCGCATTGCAAAGAGACTGGAAATACCATTTCGCTGGCCACCAAAACCAGACCCCATCGTCATGGACATGCATACTTTAAAAGTTGCAACCGAGCAGCCATACATTGATCGTTTAACCTCTCTGGCCCAAGTCGCAGCTGAAAGAGGGCTGGGACTGGAATTCGTCATCTCGGTCAGCGCTATGATTTTTAGTCCAGACATTGATGGATGGGATACCGGGAACCATCTGGCGGAAGCTGTTGCCGATGCCGGTATGGAGCTGAAAGCGCTAGAAACCATTATTGCGAATGAAGGAGACCGCCTCAAATCTGCCATTGTCTCTAATAGAGAGCAACAGCTCGCGGCCGGGCATTGGGGAGCACCTTTGTTTGTGTTTGAAGGGGAAATATTTTTTGGCAGGGACAGGATTGATGATTTGGTCTGGCACCTGAAAAACAATGGATTATCATGCCGCTGAACTATCTGTTTACAGCACGATAAGTACTGGTGGATAAACATGTCATATCAGCTCACAGATGAAGAATTCTACGGCTATCAACGAGATGGCTACGTGGTTCGTCATAGAGTATTCGATGCCCAAGAGGTGCTTGCCCTTCAACAAGGGGTAGAGAATGCAGCCCTACTGGCTGACGAACTAGCCCAAAATGGACATCTCTATTATCTGGATGGCAAACGCTTTGTCGATGTTAAACACATGACGATCCAATATGAGCCTAATTCTAATATCAATGCCATACGCGTCATAGAGCCAGCCCATGATCTTGACCCCGCATTAAACTCCCTGATAGATGATGCACGTATCGTTGAGCCCATACAAAAATTAGTCGGCACACAGCACATTGCCCTGTGGACCAATAAAATCAACTTGAAACGCCCACTAGAAGGAACGGCCTTTGGCTGGCACCAGGATTCCCCTTACTGGATTCACGATAGCAAGCATGTGGATCAATTACCCAATGTCTATCTGGCTTTGGATGACGCAGACAAAGATAATGGTTGCTTCAAAATTGTAAAACAAAGTCACAGGCAAGGTTGCCTGCCGGGCAAAGATGACGGATCACAACTGGGAGGATTTTATACGGACCCAAATAGTTTTGACGAATCGCTTCAGATTAAATTTGAAATATCAGCCGGTTCCCTGGTATTTTTCAACCCGCACTTGGTGCATGGTTCAGACGCTAACCATTCTGATCAACCGCGCCGGGCTTTTATCATTACCTACCAACCAGCAAATTACCCAATGCTTAAATCCGGGGACATTCGAAATATCGTTAGTTAGCCATCAATCCAATTGGCCGTTTATTATTCTTGCGTTGGACCCATTGCAAAAAGACTGGCTAATCTTTAAGCGAAATATGAGAAATATCCGGCACCGCAGGTATTTTCGACTCACTTCTTTGGTCCATTAGACTGCCCAATTCAGCAAGATCAAAATTAACGGTACTAATATCAATCGCCATTTCCGCTTCAGGATAATTATCCAGCAGATTTGTACCCAGCGCACTTACTTCCCAATCAACCTCATTAATTTCCAGTGGCTGAATCACCATCTCCGCTTTAAATTCATCCGCCAGTAAATCTACTCCAGGCTCGGCCATGTCCAGATGATCTGTGTTGATCTCTTCTTCGGACTCTGGAGTGATATCAGGCTTCAACTGAGACTTTGCCGGGGCAAGACTAAAAGCGCTGTCGTCGACGCTGGTGGACGCTGCTGAAACATCAGATTCTGGCTGTTCTACGCTTTCTGACTGGCCTCGCGTCAGTGATTGCTTATTCTCAGTATCCTCCGAGCCAACCTGGACAATTCGCGCCACACGCAAACGTACGCCAGCTGTTTTAAATACCGTCTGAAATCGTGCTGCCTGAACCTTATCTACAGACTTTTTGATAATCACCACTTCGCCATCAAACATCTTTTTGATGCGTTCCGGTTCTAGTTTAAGCAGTGCACCCAGTTTCTTCATTGCAACAGCTGCATGCTGCCCTTCCTGGAGCTCTCCTCTAAAAGTCAGACGATATAAATCTTCACTCATTTGGCTTCTCTGTGCTCATGGATCATCAAACTATCCATCCTACCTTTCAGCAAAGCGCAAAACGCGTATTTAGTTCACGTGTTGACGTAGCCGCTCTCAATATCACCTATGTATCAAATATCTTACCCCGATTGAGCAAATTCTTGGGATCCAGCGCCTTTTTTATGCATCGCATGAGATTAAGCTCATTTTCATTACGCGATACATCCAGGTACGCCTTTTTCTCCAATCCAACACCATGCTCGGCCGATACCGATCCGCCGATCTTGGCCAAAGGCTCATATACAAAACGCTCTACCCTGACTCTGTCTCCACTTTCTTTACGCTCTCCTACGGAGACCACAAGGTGCAGATTCCCATCACCCAAATGCCCAAATGTTATGCGCTGGAAATCTTCAAAATAAGTGGACAAGCCTGCGTTCACTTCCTCCAGGTAGGCCTCCATTTTAGAGATTGGCATACTGACATCAAAAGTAAAAGTTGTTCCCAGCCGCCGGGTTTGCGCTACGTCATCACGCATGGCCCACAAATCTTCAACTTGCTGTTGATTCTGAGCGATCACAGCATCAGCAACCAGACCCTGCTCAAAGCACCCAGCCATGGCGTTTTCTACCAGTTCATGATCACGATCAGAATCGCCACCCATCGCCTCTACCAACACATAATATGGGTATTCATCTGACAGAGGAGGTTTATTGGTGGCCGGCTCGGTTGTAACTAACTGATAAAAGTTCTGCCACAGCACTTCAAAAGCACTCATTGTTCCACCCAGTGCAGACTCAATGGATTTTAAAAACTCCAGCACCTTTGGAAAGCTGTCTATCGCAACAAACACTGTTTCATGGCTGTGAGGTCGCTCGTGCAATTTGAGTACCGCACGGGTAACAATGCCAAGACTACCTTCGGTACCGATAAAAAGCTGTTTTAAGTCATATCCAGCATTGTTTTTCATCATTTTATTCATGGAGGAAACAATAGTGCCGTCGGCCAGCACAGCCTCCAGACCAAGCACCAGATTGCGTGCCATTCCATAGCGTATAACACGATTACCCCCAGCATTGGTGGAAATATTACCCCCAATAGTGCAAGTGCCTCGTCCCCCCAGATCAAGTGGAAACAGCATGTTTTCAGCCTCTGCGGCTTCCTGGATAGTTTGCAGAACCGTGCCCGACTGAACCACGGCTATGCGCTCCACTGAGCTAAGCTCTTCAATTTTGTTCATCAATTCCAGGGAAATAACAACATCATCTTCAGTGGTAATAGCACCACCTGCCAGGCCGGATAAACCACCATGCGCTACAATAGGCTGATCAAACTCGTGACAAATTCGCATGGCAATACTGACTTCTTCGGTATTGCGAGGACGTACAATAATCTTTGCCTTGATATTCGCCCTTTGCCACAAGCCAGCTTTTCTTGAGCTTGCGTCTTCACCTAACAACAGAGATTTTTCACCCAGCCCATCGATCAACGCTTTAACAATGCCACCCATGTCTCGCAACTCCTTGAGGTTTTACTATCCAGAGCATACACGACCCAGCCCCGAGCAGACAATTATCGATTGGACACAAACCCGGCGCGCAAAGCTCGCGTATCAGGGGGCAATAACGGTAACAGTAATTTTTTTCGAAACAACGGGGTTATCATGCGGAATATGTCGATAATCGCCCAGTATCAACTGCAGTGTATGTTCCCCGGGCTTTAAATTCAGATCAACCTGGGTTTGCCCTTTGCCGAAGTGAATAATATTGTCGTTCGCGGGCAAAGGCATGTTCATATCAGGAATTGATTTTAGATCTACCAGCAAATGGTGATGCCCCGCACCCGCAAAATCTATACCCGCAGGCACTACACCCATGCCCTTCAAACCAAATTGAACCGTAAAGGTAGTCGCTACCTTTGCACCATCCAAAGGGCTAATAATATAAACTTCTACCCCGTCATTGGAAGCCGCTCGAATAGTCTCTGCGCTTACCGCGGTCCAAACCTGCACCAGCAATAAACTTGCAGCCATCACGGTTAACGTTCTCACCAAACCCGCGGTGTTTGTCATAGCAACATCCTTAAATCGATACCAGAAATTCATTTGTGACTCTGTACCACGTAATCCTTGATACCATACCAAACAACCGTTAAAAAAAGCAGTACAATAGGCTCCAATAATACCCATCACTCTGCAGAGTCAGCTATCAGATTACGCATAGACCTCAATGTTCCTAACTGGCGAAGCTACATTCCAATACTGGATGTTCTACGCTTTTACAAGAAGCAGGATTTCAGTCATGATCTCACTGCTGGATTGGTACTCGGCGTCATCACTATCCCACAGGCCATCGCCTATGCCTTTTTAGCCGGACTACCACCCCAGGCGGGTTTATACGCATGCCTGGTGCCCACCTTACTCTACGCAATTTTCGGCTCCTCCCGCCAGCTCGTTGTTGGCCCAGTGGCGATTGCTGCACTCATGGTAGCGGCAACAGTTTCTGAACATGCCCGTCCGCTGTCTGACGATTACATGGGTATTACCGCCGTGCTTTGCTTGCAGGCTGGTATATTTTTATGGTTATTGCGCTTGACGAAAATGGGTGGTGTAGTAAATCTACTGAGTCATCCTGTTATTTCCGGGTTTGTAAATGCTGCGGCACTGCTCATCATTATCAGTCAGCTAAAGTCCTTCACAGGTTTACCCCAGACCCAAACGGAAAACCCGTTTATGGACCTGACCTACATTTACCAACATTACGACCAATGGAACTCAGTTGCGCTAGCACTTGGCTTCGCATCGCTTCTGCTGCTTTGGGGCTTTAGTCAATACTCTCAGCATTTCATGCGTTTGCTAAAACCCAGCATTTCACAACGTCACCCACTCACAAATCTGGGGCCACTAATCGTTGCCGCACTGGGCACCCTCACCATTATTGCCTTTAATCTGGATACCGAGTGGAATATTGCCACGGTCGGGGTTGTCCCGGATGGCTTACCCAGTATCACCATGCCCCCTCCCGACCTAATGCTCTGGGTAGCGCTTGCCCCGTCCGCGGCAATGATTGCACTGGTATCCTATGTGGAAAGTTATTCCATCGGAACGACCCTCGCAACGCGCGAAAAAACGCGATTAAACTCTCACCAGGAGCTAATAGCACTGGGTGCTGCCAATATAGGTGCAGCCTTTACCGGCGCATATCCGGTTGCTGGTAGTTTTTCACGCTCCAGTGTAAATTATTCAGCCGGAGGAAAAACTCCACTAAGCTCAATTGTTTGCAGCATAGTGATAGTAATAGCCTTGTTGTGGCTCACGCCACTGTTTATTTTCCTGCCACATGCTGTGCTTGCAGCAATCATCATCATTTCAGTCATGGGCCTTGTGGACTTTAGCGGCTTACGTAAACAGATGCATTTTTATCCCAATGATGCCTATGTACATGCCGTTACTTTTATCGGCGTAGTTTTTTTCAGCGTAGAGTCCGGCCTGCTGTTGGGCGTTCTTATGTCAATTGCCTTTTTTGTGCGCCGCTCCAGTAGACCCCATATAGCACTCGTCGGCCGTATAGGCTCAAGTCAGGATTTCCGTAGCACCAAACGCCATGAAGTGGAAACCTTTGCTCCAATTTCCGCAGTGCGGATAGACGAAAACCTGTATTTTGCAAATTCCACTCAGGTTGAAAACAGATTGTATAAAATGATTTCCAACAAGCCAGATACGCGCCACCTGCTTATGGTATTCAGCTCAATCAGTTTTATAGATACCACGGGGCTCGAAATGTTGATAAGGGTGGTTCAGAGCCTTAAACGTCAAAATATCACGCTACATTTATCTGAAGTAAAAGGGCCTGTAATGGACCAATTGCAAAGATCGGAGTTCTTTAACATTTTAACTGGCAAGCTCTATTTCAGCACCGACCAGGCCATGCGAGAACTACAAAGAGAAATCGACCCATATAAGGCCCGCCAGGAAGAAATTGATCTGGGTTAAGCATGTGTATACTGGCAGTGGCACTGTAACCCAAGCTATGACAATCTCCGACCTAGCTATAAAACAGCTTTACACCAGAGACTAGAGTAGTGACCAAACCAGTGAGTATACAGAACACGATTAAACAAAAAGACACCTGGGTATTTGGCTATGGATCACTTATTTGGTTGCCATCTTTTATATTCAAAGAACAGCGCCCCGCCCGCATCTATGGCTGGGCACGAAAATTCTGGCAGGGCTCCCACGACCACAGGGGCTTACCGCATGCCCCTGGCAGAGTGGTAACGCTCATCCCTGCTCCAGGGCAATATTGTGATGGAGTAGCCTATCTGTTAGCGGCAGATACACTAAGCGATGTGTTTGAGCATCTCGACTATCGCGAAAAAAATGGCTATACGCGTCTGGAAATTGAGCTGATCTTTCCTCCACAAGCCCAGCCACCCAATCTACCGCCCTACGATGAACCTGTTACTGAGAGTGGGCTGATTTATATTGCGACAAAAGACAACCCGGCGTACCTCGGACCCGCGAGCCTCGAACAAATTGCCCGTCAGATACTCCATAGCACCGGCCCCAGCGGGAGCAACATAGAATACCTGACGGAACTCGCCTCAGCGCTCAGACGTTTGCAAGTACAGGATCAACACGTATTCGAACTGGAAGAGGCGGTACTTACTATGCAGGCAATTCACCCAGGGAACTGATTATTTTTCCCACCATGCCATAATCCACAGATTCTTGAGCGCTCATCCAAAAATCTCTTTCGGTATCTACCTGCACCTTGGCTAGTTTCTGTCCGGTTTGCTCGGCAATGATTTCGTTAATACGCTCCCGAGTTTTAAGAATTTCAGATGCTTGTATTTCAATATCGCTCGCATCACCACCCGCACCACCAGAGGGCTGGTGAATCAGAAAGCGAGTATTGGGTAGAGCGAAGCGGTTCTTTTTATCAGTAGCCAGATAAATATGCGTTGCAATACTACCAACCCAGCCTGTACCCACGATGCGTACTACAGGCTTAATAAAGCGAATCATATCAAATATCGTATCACCGGATTCCACGTGACCACCGGGTGAGCCGATATACAAAGTAATGGGATCATCACTCTGAAATGACAGAGAAAGCAATTTTTCAGTTGTACGTCGTGCGACATCCGTATTAATTTCACCAAAAATCGTTATGGTACGGTTTTTAAGTAACTCATTTTCCAGAAAATTAAATTTTTTGGCTGCGTCGGCAACTTCCTGCTCTGCGTCATTAACCGTGTTCATCAAGTTCTATCTCCAGTAATCTCATAAATTCCGCTGCATTCCATTGAGAACGCATGATTTACCCCATAATACCGCATTTGCAGTATAGAGGGTTTACCTTTTAAGCTTAGTGTAAGGGTAAATCCAGATTGGTCCATTAAACAAAAGGAGATAAATATGCCACTACATCCGGAATTCGAAGCCATGCTGGCGCAAATAGCCGAGGCGGGTAGACCTGGGTTTAATGAGATGTCACCTACTGAAGCAAGGGATTTCTACAGCGCAATGCGCGTCCCTGCAGATCACATCCTGGTGCACGAAATTGAGGACAGAACCATTTCAAGCGCCGGGGGCGATATACCTATACGCATATACACACCAGAAGGGAGTGGGCCTTTTCCTGTTTTTATGAATTTTCACGGTGGTGGCTGGGTCATTGGTGACCTGGAGAGCGCCGACGCTCAATGCCGGCAAATATGCTCTCTGGCCGATTGTATTGTTGTATCTGTAGACTACCGCCTGGCACCGGAACACGTCTTCCCCGCCGCGGCAGACGATTGTTACACCGCAACCTGCTGGGTCGCTGAGCACGCAGAATCACTCAATGCCGATGCTAAGCGCATTGCCATCGGGGGAGATAGCGCCGGAGGCAATCTGGCCGCCGTCGTAGCACTTAAAGCCCGGGACGAAAATGGGCCTGAACTGGTGTTTCAATTACTTGTCTATCCCGTTACCGATGCACGCTGTGATTCTCAAAGTTACTCAGACAACGCAGATGGATACATGTTAACCCGGGACAGCATGCTCTGGTTTTGGGATCACTATTGCCCAGCCACGATGCAACGCTCTCACGCTTACGCTTCTCCTGCTCTTGCTACAGATCTGTCTAACTTACCGCCGGCATTTGTACTAACCGCCGAATATGACCCACTGCGAGATGAGGGTGAAGCTTATGCAGTATTGCTGGAAAAAGCTGGCGTCGAGGTAGACTGTAAGCGTTACCCAGGATTGATCCACGGCTTTTTCTCACTCTGCCATGTGCTCACTGCTGGGCAAGATGGCATGCAAGATGCCTGCAATGCTTTAAAGAAAGCTTTCTCCTAGGAGCTGCATAGCATTGCTCAAGGTGATTTATCAATATGCGGCAGGCACACGCTTTGAAAAAGAGCTGGCCACTCTCGCCACCAGAGAGGATAGATACAAGCTGCAAATAAGCGTTTGCCCCGAAACTGAGATCACTGATTTTTATGCATTCCTTAAACAGGCCGATGTGATCTGGCACTGTCTGGCCCCTATTGATGCGGAAGTCATTGCGGCCGCACCTCGACTTAAACTGATCCAGAAAATCGGCGTGGGTATCAACACCATCGATCTGGAGCTGGCCGAAAAACAAGGAATCGCAGTATGTAACATGCCAGGGACCAATAGCACGGCGGTAGCAGAACATACGCTGGGTTTAATGCTGGCAGTTCTCCGGCAACTGGTACACTTTGATAAAGATGTTCGGCATAACACAGGCTGGTCCTGGTCAGCACAACGCCAAAACCAGTTGCTGGAAATCGCTGGCAGCACAATAGGACTGGTCGGTTTTGGTTCAATCCCCCAACATCTCGCGCCGATTCTGACGGCAATGGGTGCTCAGGTCCTCTACACCAGGAGCACCACTCCTCCGACCACAACTCACTCACCTGCGCAACAATCACTGAAACCTGCGGTCCCGCCGGCACAGCAGGTTTTACTGGATGAATTGATCGATCGCAGCGATATTATTTCTCTGCACCTGCCGTTAACACCACAAACCACAAACATGTTTAATGCAGAGCAAATAAAAAAAATGAAACGCGGCAGCATACTAATTAATACAGCGCGTGGCGCATTGGTTGATGAGCAGGCTCTGATCAAAGCACTGGAATCTCAACATCTGGCCGGCGCCGGTCTGGATGTATTCGAAAATGAGCCATTCACACAAACTAGCAAACTAAAATCTCTGACCAATGTTGTGCTCACTCCCCACGTCGGCTGGCTAACACATAATACCCTGTTGCGAAGTCTGGACGTGGCTGTGGAGAATTGCAGACGGCTGACTGATGGTGAAAAACTGATACATCGTGTGGTCTAAAACTAGCCACCACCATGCAGCTATACCCTAGCTGCTTTACTAGGGTAAGTTAATTAACATGGCCGATACTCACAAATATGCTTGTTCGGGCTACGGGTCCAGTTTCGCACTGGCTTGTCCACTAACCACCACTTTACCATCCTGATTAGTGGTCACCACTTCCAGGTCAGCAATATGTGTGTCACCATCTCGTCGCAAAGCAACAATTGTTGCCGTCGCATCCAGTGTATCGCCTGGCCAAACCTGATTGGTAAAACGTACACCATAATTGGTCAAGCGACCGTCACCTACCACATCTGTCAGGAGCTTTCCGGTCATTCCCATGGTCAGCATGCCATGGGCAAAAATGCTGGGATATCCGGCTACCTCTGTGGTAAATTTCTCATCTGAATGCAGTGGATTATAGTCACCAGAAGAACCCGCATACTGAACAATTTGAGTACGTTTCAGGTCTTCCACCAGACGTTGTGAATAAGAATCACCTACTTTTACTTCGCTTGCTTTTAATGCCATTTTATTTCCCCTCTACTGGTCAACCGGCCGTTCTGTTCGTACGCCAACACCACGTGCGGTAACGACCAGCTCTCCATTCGCATCACGATACTCAACGACCGTTTCGCTGAATACTAATTTACCCGAACGTTTTCCTTCCTTCTCCCAGGTTTTTCCCGGTTTAGCTGTTGGGTACAAGATGTCTCCGGCTACAGGGTGTCGATGATATTCATAATGTTGTTCTGCATGTAAACCCCCTCCCGAACCGCCACCAGATTTTTCACCACTACTAGGTTCCTTTTTTATGCCACTCGCTTCCTTGCCTGACCCAAACCACGGTTTGCCAACTTTAGGCCGCAGAACATAGTCTTCATCAAATTGCGCGCTGGCCTGCACGAAGGTGGGCGGTGCGACAATATTACCGACTTCTGTGTCAGCCGCGTATTCGGCGTCATAATACACTTGATTGTCATCACCAACCGAACGCGCAAACATCATGATATGACCTGCCTCAACAGGAAACCTTTTTGCTACCATACTTCCTCCGCATGTCTGTTTTTATATGTTATCAATTGAATAATATTATTTATTTTTCCAAATGGGTGTTCGTTTTTCCAGAAAAGCCGTAATACCTTCTTGCTTATCTTCTGTTTGTATCAGAGCACCCTGGGCATATTTCTCAAACATCAATGCTGATGCAAGGCTGCCCTCCATGCCAAAATGGACCATAGCTTTCATAGTCCGCGGGACCATCGGTGCAAAAGACGCCAGGTGCTTGGTCATCCTGCGTACTTCAGGCACTAATTCATCGGGCTCGACTACGCGGGTTACCAATCCAATCTGCAGCGCTCTTTCCACATCAATGGGCTCACCCATCAGCATCATTTCCATACCCCAACCCCTTCCAACAATACGAGGCAAACGCGCACATGCTCCCCCCCCGGGGATGATGCCAAGTTTGCCTTCCGGTGTTGCAAACGAAGCGTTACTGGCAGCCACGCGTAAATCACAACCCAACGCGACTTCCAGACCACCGCCGAAACAAAGCCCATTAATAGCCGCAATGGTCGGCTTGGGGGTTTTTTCTAACTGGTCTGCCAAGCCCTGTACTATTGGTTCTAACGCCTTCTGAAAATCACGGTCAATTAGTTCAGCCAAATCAGATCCCGTAGCAAAGGCTTTTTTACCTACCCCGGTAATACCAATAACGCAAACGTTCTCATCATTGGCTGCACGTGTCACCGCATGATGCATCTCTTCCAAAGTGGCCAGGGAAATAGCATTGAGTTTTTTAGGCCTGTTAATTGTAAGTAAACCGAGGCTATCTTCGACCTGGTAAGTAATATTCTTATAAATCATAAATAACGCTCATTTGTATATCTTGAGAAACTGCCCCGCGACAAGGTAGCTTATCTACCAAAGCGCTATTTTAAGTAGCAATATTAAGTAGCTATGCCAAACAGTTAAGTTTCAGGATGACCGAAGTTTCCCAGTCCTTTAAGTTTGTCTCCCAATTTTTCTTTTAGCCGGCTTTTCTCCTCATCCAATTGAGTTCCCAGTTTGTCTAAATCCAGCTTTTGACCAAGCGCACCGACAACACTCTTAGTAAGGGGGGACAACAATTGCTGAATGACTTCACCTATTGTCGCACCATTGGTATCGCGGCCAATATCCTTTATGTGTAGGTCAGGAATTTCAAGATCCGCATCACCAAGAATATCAGAGTTCACACGAGCATTTGCACCGACAAAATCCAGCGTGTCTATAATCACTTTCATATCACTCTCAGAGGAGCTTTCCGACTGAGGACCAAGGGCATTTTCAACATTCTCCATGAGCTTTTTGATGTTGGAATTAGAACCACCTTTCACTATGGCATGCAAGCTGGCGCCGGATATATCTACACTATTTAAAACCAGCACCGGTTCACCAAGGGAGTCTGTATCAAGGGAAACGCTGATAGTATCCATGCGTAGCGCATAGTCCCCTTCAAAACCAGATGGGTTACCCACCTGCAAACCAGATATTACACATCGTCCTTCTGCTAACGACAACTCAACATTATCAATGCTTACCTTTGCGCCGAGATAGTCCGGGCCAGTCTGCTCTACCACCTCTTTTATGAGGCTACCGGCATTGGATACAAGGTAATATCCTACTCCCGCAATAATTAGTACCACTATGACAAGAAAGATACCTAGTTTTTTCATTTTCACTCTTCATAATATTACAAAAGGCTAGACTGACAGAAAAATCAAATGACCGGAACAGGCAGGCAAAAAAAATCCGCTGATCTGGAGAGTGGATCAGCGGATTAATTAGCCTTTTATACGAAAAAGCACAAGGCCTCAGGGGATAATGACTGCCTTATGGACTGCCTTGTCGATAACCTTGGGAAGGTCCTCCAACAAAACATTCGCCTCAATAGTATTCTTGCAAATAACTGTTTCAGGGTGATTACCCAGGCGCCCTTTTATGTGACAGTTTGTTTCATTAAAAATGAATCATAATGAACTAAAAAGGGAGACTAACTACAAAATCAGCCCCGCCTGAAGGGCTACTGGAAACATTGATATCCCAGCCATGTGCCTGGCACAACTGATAAACTATAGCCAGGCCCAGTCCACTACCACCAGTCTTCTGGCTCCTTGAAGAATCCATACGAAAAAAAGGTTGAAACACTTTATCTCTATATTCAAGAGGAATACCCTGTCCAGAATCCTGAATATGTATCGCAATAAAGTCTGAGTGCTTATATACCATCACTGTCACTTCTCCAGCACCATGTTGCATCGCATTAGTTAATAAATTTTGCATGACTCTCCGAAAGGCGCCCGGTGCCAAATCCAACATGACTTCATCAGTAAAGTTCCATTGCAATTTAACTCCATCAGCCAGGGAAGGAATCAGCTCATCAAAAAAAACTCTAAATGAAACTTTATGTGCATGCTCTCCGGTACCTCGTGCGAACCTGAGCACATCTCCTATCAATTCGTCCATGACACCCAAATTGCGCTCGAAACGTTCTCGCCATTCGATGTCTACTTCTGGAGGCAGCAATTCTGTCGCAATACGCATGCGCGCTAGAGGTGTTCTAAGATCATGAGAAATACCCGCAAGCAAGGTAGTTCTATTGGACAAAAGCTCAGAAATCTCGCGCGCCATAGTGTTAAAACTTTTGGCCAGAGTTACCAACTCCTCAGGCCCATTTTCAGGTAGCGGAATAAAGTCCACGCCACCTCTGAATCGGGTAGCTGCTTTGGCCGTATCTACCAATGGACGAGTAATTCGCTGCACAATAAACAGCGAGGCAGCAAAGACAATCGCTGCACCCATCACCGCAATTATCAAAGCAACATACAAGGGTTGAATATCTCTCCGAGAGCCAGAAAAACCAATTTGCATGGTATAATCGCCCATAGAGATATCCGCCCACACAAGATCGTCTCCCTGGGTCAAGGTCATGGGAACACCCAACCTTTTCTCCAGCTCTGCCTCCAGCAGGTCGAGAAAAAAGATACCTTGCTCATAGGCATGCAGATCAAGGACCTCCGAACTAATTATAAGATCGTGGCTTTCCGCCAATTCCAGTTCAAAATAGCTTCTTGCTTGGGGAGGTAGTTCAACCCAGGTTTGGGCAGATAAAACCAAGAGAGCCGCTGCATCAGCAGCTGATCTTTTCGCTATTGGTTCGACGACAAAGGTATTCAGAGCAAGAATGGATGTTATAGCAATAGCCACAGCGCTTAGCGCCATGACAAAGTTTGTTCGAACGAGCAATGAGCCAGATCTTGCCATCAGTCAGAAACCAAAGCACCCTTAAACAAACCCAAATGCACACAGGGCTCGATTAGTGGCTTCCCGGTTCAGGGCAAAACATATAGCCCTTCCCCCAGATAGTTTTAATATAAACAGGTTCGGCAGGGTCGGGCTCAATCTTACCGCGCAGTCGTGTAATACGAACATCAATACTTCGATCAAACGGAGAGCGCTCAGCACCTGTGAGCAAATCAAGAATTCGATCTCTGTCAAGTACCCGGTTCGGATTCTTGAGCAGAATACTTAATAAATCGAACTCTCCAGAGGTCAGAGCAACCATTTCACCAAATCGCGTCAGGCGATGCGCTGTTAGGTCGAGTTCGAAGCTGCCAAACTTCAATACGCTACTCGACGGTGGTGCACTTTCGGACTCATCCTTACCAGACCGACGCAAAACAGCGCGAATCCTGGCTAGCAACTCGCGCGGATTAAAGGGCTTGCTTATATAGTCATCAGCCCCGACTTCGAGGCCGACAATACGATCAATATCCTCACCTTGTGCACTGACTATAATAATAGGCAAATCTTTGTCCGCTTTAACGCGTGAAGCAATGGACAAGCCACCTTCCCCAGGCAGCATCAAATCCAGAATAATAAGATCAACGGATGCTTCGCGAGCCAGCACTTCATCCATTGCCAGGCCATCTTCTGCGGTCAATACAGCAAAACCCTGCTTTTCCAGGTATTCCTGCATCAGCTCGCGTATTTCAACGTCGTCGTCAACGACAAGTAACCTGGCTTGCTCTTCCATCACAAAAATAGTTTCCGTGCGGTATTAGTCGTTCGTTTGGTGCTGAACCGATAATACAGAGTTTTTGCTAGATGTGCCTGGTAGGTCGGAAACATGTTGTGGTGATGGCTGCGTACGCACCCTTTTTTCAAACCCCAAACCAAATCCATGTTCAGCACGGTATCCAGCAGCTCGTTCAGTTTCACGTCGGGATTTAACACCAAGCGTTGCAGGGAGGCGCTTAATCGAAACAGTTTTACTGGCAATTTCTTCAGCAGTGAGTTCTCTGTAACGCACGACGTGCTGCTCGGTTTCAATTCGTACAACACGGCCATCTGGCTGCCTGACTAAGCGTCCAAATCGGCGTTTAGCGTGAATTCTGACAACCGGGCGCTTACCCGAAGAGCGCATTCGCGTTTTTATTTCAGTGAGCAAAGCTCGGCGGGCATTGGAACTCATGGTTTCCCATGTGCTGGCCAACGCAGTAAGTTCGGCATCAGATTTTTCACGATAGGACTGCTGAGCCAGAACATTCGCCCCACTCAACAAAAGCACACTATAAATAACAAACCGTACAAGCATATCTAAGCTATTTCTTCCCAGCTCTGAACTACATGCTTTGTAAGCAAACTATCTTTTTTATTATTGCAGTTCTCATCATGGACACCGTTATCATCAAATTAGCAATTGGAATACTAATAATTTGCAATGCTCCAGCCAATACTCCCGGCGTCTATATGAACTCGCATCTAGATTTACGTCTACACCAACCTGCACCAGCCTAAGCTGATGCAGGAAAGGGCGTTTTACAAAGCCTTGCGCATATACTGCCGCAATAGCGTTTCAACTACATTTCTCTACAGTGCTATTTCGTAACAATTTGTTACCGAAACAGCATGCAGGCTTTATACAGCTTCAAACAATGCTGCACCACCTTGACCACCACCAATACACATACTTACGATGCCGTATTTTTGCTTGCGGCGTTGTAACTCGCGCAATACCAAGCCAGTCATGCGTGAGCCCGTCATACCAAAGGGATGACCAATGGCAATACTACCACCGAGTACGTTATAAATATCATTGTCGATACCAATTTCGTCCCTGCAATATACGCACTGAGAAGCAAACGCTTCGTTAAGTTCAACTAGATTGATATCGTTAAGGGTCAATCCAGCATTTTTGAGTAACTTGGGAATAGCCTTAACCGGGCCAATGCCCATTTCATCTGGCTCACAACCTGTCGCTGTCCATCCTCTGAATATGCCCATAGGCTCCAGGCCCAATTGTTCTGCACGTTCAGCACTCATTAACAAGGTCATGGATGCCCCGTCAGACAGTTGCGACGAATTACCCGCAGTCACCGACCCTTTTTCATCAAATACTGGTTTCAAGCTCGATAAACCTTCAAGTGTAGTCGATGCACGGTTACATTCGTCTTTGTCCACAAGCACATCTTTAAAGCTTTCCTTACCGGACTCTTTATCGACCACTTTCATATTGGCCTTCATGGGCAGAATTTCCTCAGAAATAGCGCCTGATTCTACCGCTGCTGCATAACGTTGCTGGCTTTGTAAAGAATACTCGTCCTGGGACTCACGGGTAACGTTATAGCGTTTGGCAACAATTTCCGCCGTAGTACCCATAGCCATGTATACCTCTGGCTTCTCTTCTACCAATCGATCGTTACGCTGAGATTTACCCGGCTTCTGTCGTGTTTGCATGGAAATCGACTCAACTCCACCCGCCATGGCAACTTCGCTCTGACCGGATGCAATCTGGTTGGCTGCCAGCGCAATCGACTGCACGCCAGATGAACAAAAACGATTAATGGACAAACCACAGGTGTCAACCGATAGCCGAGAAAGAATAACCGCTAAGCGCGCTATATTGCCATCTTGCTCACCAGAATGACTGGCACAACCAACGACTACATCTTCAACTTCGCCAGGATCAACTTTCGGGTTCCTGTCTAGTAAGCCATCCATCAAATGCGCCAGCATATCGTCTGAGCGCGTCATGTTAAAACTACCGCGAAAAGCCTTGGCCAATCCGGTTCTAATATTATCAACGATTACTACGTCTCTCATAGTCTCTTCCCCACTCCCCAAAAGGGGATATCAATTAAATTAAAATTATATTACCTGTATTCTGGCCAGCAGATCAAAGCAATATTGTTACTGGCCAGATTTGTTTAGTACAAGCAACAGCAAATATATAACAAACACTAGCCAAGGCCGCAACAAAGCCTATCCAGCGTAGCTTCTCATTGGTCCCTCGCAATGCCATCACACCAAAAACAATATACGCCAATAGCCCAACCAGCTTTGCCATTAACCAATCCTGCCCCAGGGGAGAAATACCCATCTGATAGGCCATGCTGACACCGAGTATCAACAATAGCGAATCTACTAGATGCGGTAAAACCTTCAACCAACGTGACCGGGCCACCGACCAGCAGGCAAAATGCATAAAAAAACGCGCAATGAAGCCCATAACCGTAATATACGCCAACAACACATGCAGGCTTTTTACCATCAACATTGTCACGCCTCCCCGGGTTGAATACAACTAATGACAATTAAAACAACTAAATTGTTACATTCTGAAGACAATCTGAGTAGCACTTCCGTGCTTGAAATAGCCATTGTTACAGTATGCTGCGAGCACTATCAAACGGCGAATACCTGACAGAACCAACTATGGTTATAATGCGAATCAAATTTTCTAAGCAGGTCAATCCAAATGTCTATGCCGGGCCCAACCTCCCACAATTATTACTCTCAACGACTAAGACTCCACTATGTAGACTGGGGAAATCCGGATGCGCCTCTACTGCTTATGATACACGGCGGGCGAGACCATTGTCGGAACTGGGATTGGGTAGCACAATCTCTGCGCAGCGAGTACCACATTATTGCACCGGATTTGCGGGGCCACGGTGATTCTGACTGGATGATTGGCGGCAATTACAACTTAATGGACTATGTGTATGATATAGCTCAGTTACTTGATCAAAATAGTAATGGACCGGTAAAAATCATGGCTCACTCCCTGGGCGGAGCTATCTCATTGGCCTATGCCGGCATTTATCCTGAACTAGTTTCCAAGCTGGTCGTTATTGAAGGTTTGGGACCCCCTCCTGCAACCATGGATGAACCTGCGGATATAAGCACGCAAGCAAGGATTACAGAATGGATAGAAGGCATCCGTAATTTGTCGGCCAGACAACCCCGGCGTTACAAAAATCTGGAAGAAGCGCTAAATCGCATGCAAAGTGAAAACCTGCATTTAAGTGCCGAGCGGGCCCGCCACCTTACAGTGCATGGCACCCTGCGAAATGAAGATGGCACCTATAGCTGGAAGTTCGATAATTACGTACGCAGCTTTTTCCCTGTTAGAATCCCCGAGGAAACTCAGTTTGAGCTATACAATAAAATAACCTGCCCGACTCTTCTTATGTGTGGCACTGAATCCTGGGCAACCGACCCAAGCAATAATGGTATCAAGGCCCAGTTTCAAAATGCCCAGGTTGAAAATATTGAAAAAGCAGGGCACTGGGTTCATCACGACCAACTTGAGTCATTTCTGCAGATAAGCACAGATTTCCTGAAGGACTAAGCGGAAAAGTTATGGTCAAACATATCCATGCACATCCTTTCAAAGGCGTGTTTATGATTACCGGAGGTGGTACTCAACTGATCGGCAGCCTGTTAAATATTCCCGGAGGCTCAAACACAGTATTGCAAGCCCTTGTGCCCTATTCTACCCAGGCTCTGCAAGATCAACTTGGATTTACCCCTCCCAGCGCCTGTTCAAGTGAAACATCCCGACTCATGGCTATGCGTGCTTACCAGATGGCAAGGCAGGAAAGCCAGGACGCTGCACTATTTGGATTTGCCATCACGGCAAGCCTTGCCAGCGACCAACCAAAAAAAGGGCAGCATCGAATACATATTGCTGCCCAGACACAGTCTTGTACTTATACCTGGTCACTGGTACTGAACAAGGGCAAGCGCAGTAGATCCGAGGAAGAGCAATTGAGCTGCGACCTGGCGCTTAATGCACTGTGCGAAATAATGCAGCTAGCACCGATAAAACTATTGGATCTGGGACAAGCAGAGACAATTATCAGCCATTCCGTGCTTGCCGATAACGCACTGCAAAGTCTGCTATTCAGCGATAGCAGTACCTCTCAGCTCAAGCACGTAAGTGATACAGAATCTCCGCTACTTGTCTTTCCCGGCGCATTCAATCCCTTGCACGCAGGACATAAAAGAATGCTGGAACTCGCCTGTGAGATGACTGGCCACCCCGGCTGTTATGAAATATGTGTGCACAATATTGAAAAACCGAAACTGGACTACATTGCACTGGAGCAACGCTGTGAACCCTTTCAGGATGATTCGCTGCCCCTAGTGCTCACAACCGCTGCGAAATTTGCAGACAAAGCCCACTGTTTTCCGGGTGCTGTTTTTGTGGTGGGTATAGATACACTGGAGCGCATCGCAGATCCGCGTTTTTACGAGAATGACCCAGGTAAAAGAGATACTTCAATCGCAGAAATCGCAGGTTGGGGTTGTCGATTCCTGGTTTTTGGTCGCGCTGATACCATTCCGGGAAACTCGGGTTTTAAACACATGCAAGACCTGGAAATACCGCCCCAACTACAAGCCATCTGTTCGGAAGTTTCAGAATCAATTTATCGTATGGATGTCTCTTCAACGGCACTTCGAGAAAGAAGCAGCATTACCAATGACGTCTAGCTAGCAATGTATGCCCAAGCTAGCACTACTTCTTCTCTTGTACTCATTCACACTCAACTTACAGAAAACGCGCCGTAGGCTCCCTTGAAAAACAGCAGTGGAAGCCCTTCAGATTTACAAACTTTAAGCTCTTTAATATGCCCCACCGCAATGGTGTGATCACCGGCATCATGTTCCGCTACTAGTTCACAATCAATATAGGCCAATACATCAGCTAATACAGGCGAGCCCGTTACGCCACTTTGCCACTCAAGACCTTCAAATTTATCCACTCCACTTTGAGCAAACCTGTCACATACAGGTTTTTGATGCGATGAAAGGATATTAATGCAAAAGCTACCCGACTCTCTTAGCAACGGCCAACTGGTGCTGGTTTTTGCTGGCGACAGCCCCACCAGTGCGGGATCAAGAGATAATGAAAGAAAGGATTGCGCGGCAAATCCTGCAGGCTTACCGTCTACAAAACCGGTAGCAATGACTACTCCTGTACAAAAATTTCCCAGTGTATTGCGAATATCCCGATCATCCATACTGCATTCCCCTATAAGATTGGCAATACTATAACCCAGAGCTGGTTATATTCGTATAGCGTTTACCTCTGAAAATTTATTAGAAATCTTTTATGATTCATTCTTTCCTATAAATCAGGGTGAAAAACTTGTCCGAGATAACCAGCAGTAACGAGAGTCCAGAAGATGCAGCCTTTCGCAGCGAGACGCGCGCATGGCTGGAAAAAAATTGTCCTGCCAGCATGCGTACATCCATGCCGGAAAATGAAACGGTGTGGGGAGGCACTCAGGAAACCTTCAAAAACCCGGATTCAAAAATATGGTTAGAAAACATGGCAAGCAAAGGCTGGACTGTACCGACATGGCCTAAAGAATACGGCGGCGGCGGGCTATCACCCCGTGAGAACAAAATACTCTCGCAGGAATTGAACGATATTAACGCACGACCTGCCCTACAAAGTTTTGGTATCTGGATGTTAGGTCCAGCCATGCTGGAGTTTGCGTCGGAAGCGCAAAAACTGGAACATTTACCCAAAATAGTCCACGGGGAAATTCGTTGGTGCCAGGGTTACTCTGAACCCGGCGCTGGTTCAGACCTGGCTGGTCTGCAAACCCGAGCCGAAGATAAGGGCGATCACTACCTGGTCAATGGATCCAAAGTGTGGACCTCCTATGCGGACAAAGCTGATTGGATCTTTTGCCTCGTTCGAACCGACCCTGATGCGCCCAAACACGAAGGTATAAGCTTCCTGCTCTTTGATATGCGCCAAAAAGGTGTTACCGCTCAGCCCATTAAACTGATCAGTGGTTCCTCACCTTTTTGTCAAACCTTCTTTGATGATGCGAAAGCCGACAAAGCAAATTTAGTCGGCGAGCTAAACAAGGGTTGGACCATTGCCAAACGTTTATTGCAGCATGAAAGACAAATGATCTCAGGAATTGGTGGCAATGCTGCCCTGGGCGGCTCGGAAGGCAGCCTCGAAAATATTGCCAAAAAATATATAGGCACTAGCCCGGACGAAAAAATCGCAGAGTCGGCAACTCGAGATAAAATTGTTCAGCATAAAATGAATGATGTCGCGTTTAAACTCACTATGAGCAGAGCACGTGAAGAAGCCCTTCAGGGAAATGCCGATGGCGCACTTACATCCATGTTTAAGTACTTTGGTAGTGAGCAAAACAAACGAAAATTTGAATTGCTACTGGAAATCATGGGATCTCAGGCGCTCGGCTGGGACGGCGATCAGTTTTCCGACAGAGAATTGAACACTACCCGACAATGGTTACGCTCCAAAGCGAACTCCATTGAGGGCGGAACCAGCGAAGTACAGCTCAACATCATTTCGAAAAGAGTACTTGGTCTTCCAGACTAAGTACTCAGCCCAAATAGCTCGGGAACAAGGAAGCATTTGAATGGATACTGGTATCATACTTTTGGCAGTCGCGGTTGGAGCAGTCTTCTGGGCTGTAAGTATCTACAACAACCTGGTTAAGTTTAAGAACCGATATGAAAATGCTTTTGCCCAGATCGAAGTTCAGCTAAAACGCCGGTATGACTTAATCCCCAATTTGGTAGAAACGGCCAAAGGCTATCTGAAACATGAAAGTGAAACCCTTGAGGCTGTAATAGCAGCACGTAATCAAGCTCTGAGCGGTTTGGATAAAGCGGCATCCGACCCCTCAGATGCCGCCGCTATGGAACAGCTGGCAAGTGCAGAAGGCATGCTGGGCTCCGCCATGGGCCGTTTGAACGTCGTTATGGAAGCTTATCCAGATTTGAAAGCCAACCAGAATATGATGCAACTTTCAGAAGAGCTAAGCTCTACAGAAAACAAAGTGTCGTTTTCTCGCCAGGCCTACAATGACCAGGTTATGGCTTACAACACGTTCAAGCAAAGCTTCCCACCGGTGGCATTGGCTAGCATGTTCGGCCACAGCACGGATGCAACACTATTGGAATTCGAAGACAGCCAGCAAATACAAGCAGCTCCCAAGATTTCGTTTTAATACTTAAATAGACACAGACTCAAAGCGCATGGATTTCTTTCAGGCCCAAGACACTGCCAAACGAAAAACGGGGCAGCTCGTCCTGTTGTTTACCGCCGCAGTTTTGGGCCTTATCGTGCTGACCAATATTCTGCTCAGCCTGACAATAGGCATCACCGCTATGAGCGGCAATCCCGGACAGGCTTCCACAGCGGTACCGGACTTAGCCAACATGTCCGTCGAACAGTGGATATATAACAGCCTGGCTGTTCTTACCGTTATCAGCCTTGCTACCATATACAAGTACCTGCAGGTACGCGGCGGGGGCCGGGCAGTGGCTGAATCATTGGGCGGCATTCCACTTGATCCAAATTCAAAAGACCCTAAACAGCGAAGGTTACAGAATATTGTCCAAGAGATGGCCATTGCGTCCGGCTTGCCTGTCCCTCCTATATATTTATTGAAAGACCCGGCTATCAATGCGTTTGCCGCAGGCCTCACGCCCGGAGATGCTGTCATCGGTGTTACCCAGGGTACGCTGGACCTGTTGAACCGGGATGAGCTGCAAGCGGTAATCGGGCATGAATTCAGCCACATACTTAATGGCGACACGCGTATTAATTTGCGCCTAATAGCAATCTTGCATGGCATCCTATTCATTGGCTTGATCGGGGCTGGCCTGCTGCGCGGCCGCCTGTTCAGCAGCCGATCAAAAGAAGGTGGTCTTCCCATTGCAGCGCTTGCCATTGGACTGCTGGTCATTGGCTATGCAGGAACTTTTTTTGGTAGTCTCATAAAAGCAGCCGTCAGCCGCCAAAGAGAATTCTTAGCTGATTCCGCATCAGTACAATTTACGCGCAACCCGTCCGGATTATCTCAAGCCTTACAAAAAATTGGCGGTGCGGTGTATGGTTCCAACATATCAAAATTTGATGTTGAAGAAGCCAGCCATATGTTCTTTGGCCAAGCAGTTAACCATTTTATGAATACTCTGATGGCAACCCACCCTCCTTTAGAGAAACGTATTTTGGCCATCGATCCACAATGGCAGGGGAAGTTTCCAGAGACCATCACCGTGTTATCAGAAACAGAACATATCGCTTCTCAAAAATATGCTGTAGCCAGTATGGCTACTTCAATGACCCCTTCGGATAACAGTTATCTTGATATTAGTGATCTACCTGACTCAGTAGGCAATCCAAAAATTGAAAACCTGAACACAGCTCAAAATTTGATCGAATCATCCAACAGCCTTCTTATGCAAGCAGCCCATGATGCCTGGGCTGTACGCACGCTCATATATGCACTACTTTTGGATAAAGATATTGAAACCCGAAAATTTCAACTCGATCTACTGGGCAATCGCACCGATGCAGGGGAACCAGAATACCTAAATCGTCTACTGGCATCTGTAGATGACCTTGACCATGAACATAAGCTGTTGTTGTTATCTGCATCGATGCCTGCCCTTAAATCCTTGTCGCACAAACAGTACAAGCACTTTATGGGTATCGTAGTTGATTTGATAAAAATTGATAACGAAATTAGCCTGTTTGAATGGGTTTTATATCGTATTTTGGTCAAGGATCTAAAAGGACATTACCAGCGCGTTAAGCGTATAAAAACCCGGCACAGGAAACTTGAAAGTATTGCTCAGGATGTTGTTGAATTGCTGGCAGCGCTGGCACGAGTTTCGGACAACCCCCAGGTATCTCTGATAGAGGGTCTTAACACCGCGGGAATGGCAGTCTCGGGGCTTACTTCAGAAAATTCGTCGTCGCGGCAAAATGTAATACTTGAGGGCCAAGACCCAAACTTTAGACGTTTGAATAGTGCTTTACAGGAGTTGCGAGCATTACACCCACTGGAAAAACCTCGACTGATAAAAGCCTGCGCTGCTACCGTACTAGCTGACGGACTACTGAACCAGGATGAAATGGCCCTACTGCAAGGAATGGCTGCGACACTGGACTGCCCACTGCCGCCAATATTACTACCTGAGAGAAACTAACCATATGTTAAGCACTGACAAGCGCTGAACTGAATTTGACTGAAACAAATGCCAAGCCAGAATATTTGGCTGCCCTGGACCTGGGTTCTAACAGCTTTCATATGATTGTAGCAAGACACCACGAAGGTCAACTACAGACCATTGATAAGCTCAAAGACATGGTTCGCCTCGCGGAAGGTCTGGATAAGCAGGGTAATCTTGACAAAAAAGTTAAGTTACGGGCCCTTAAAGCTTTGGACAGATTTGGCCAACGATTGCGCGGTTTACCTGGAGAAGCAGTTCGTGTTGTGGGTACAAATAGCTTTCGCAGAATCAACAAAAAGAACGATTTCTTAGAACTGGCAGAAGAAACCCTGGGACAGCGCATTGATATCATATCCGGAAAGGAAGAAGCACGTTTGGTGTTCCTGGGTGTTGCCCACGCACTTGAAAATACCGAAGATAAACGGCTGATTGTAGATATTGGAGGCGGCAGCACTGAGCTGATTGTTGGCAAAAATTTTAAACCAATTCACCTCGAAAGCTTATACATGGGCTGTGTAAGCATGTCCGAAAAGCACTTCCCTGATGGAAAAATTAATACTGCCAAAATAAAAAAAGCAGAACTGGATGCTATGCAACATCTTGAGTCTGTTAGTAATTTGTACACCAGCGCAAGCTGGGATAGTGCAGTAGGTGCATCAGGAACTATTCTCGCCGTGCAATTGGTTATCACTCAAAATGGATGGAGCAAAAAAGGCATTACCCGGTATGCTCTGGAAGAGCTCAAAGCCGCATTATGCGACCCAAACAGCAAAATAAAAGGACTGGCCGAAGAGCGTGCCACGGTATTTCCAGGTGGGGTAGCCATTTTAAGCGCACTGTTTGAACGCCTGAATATCGAGTCAATGGAGGTTTCATCCGGTGCCTTGAGAGAAGGGTTATTATACGACCTCATCGGTCGTCATGAAGCAAATGATATTCGAAATACCAGTGTGATGGATCTAGTAGAGCGATATCAAATCGACCGAAAACAGGCCAATGCAATCTATGAGACAGTACTATCTCTTTTAAAACAAACTGACAAGAGCTGGCGTATTGATGCTCCACAACACCGCCAACTACTATACTGGGCTTCAATGCTGCATGAGATAGGTATAAATATTTCGCATCGACAATATCATAAACACGGAGAATACCTCACCTCAAACATGGATATACCCGGGTTTTCGGACCAGGATCAAAAACAGCTATCTTTACTGGTCCGTTGTCACAGAAAGAAATTCGACCCTGGTTTATTCGATGACCTGCCCCGCAAGCAAAAAACTACCCTTACCCGCTTGGCAATATTACTCCGCATAGCTGTTGTACTGCACCGAGATCGTAGTTCTTCGGAAAAGGCGCTCCCGAAAATTCAAATTACAGAAGCCTTTATCAAACTAAAATTTTCGGATGGTTGGCACGAGGCACATCCTCTTACACGCCTGGATCTGGAGCAGGAGTCACTGTTTCTATCCGAAATCCCTTTGGTACTGAAGTTGAGCTAGGTAGAAGGAATCGCATCCAACAATGCCTGCTGAGCACAAAATCGTTGTTGATCTCCCGGCGTTTCCCTGAGGTAACAACCATCTGATTGCAGCACCCAGGCCTGAATATTGTCAGCCAAGTAAAATTCAAAACTTTCCCTGATAACACGGGCTTTAAGCTTGGGTTCAATAACCGGAAAGCAACTCTCTACCCGATCGAAAAAATTTCTATGCATCCAGTCTGCACTGGATAAAAGTACCAATTGTGCGCCTGCCGCTTCAAAATAAAATACCCGGGTATGTTCCAGAAAGCGACCAATAACTGAGCGTACATGAATATTCTCGGATATACCCTTCACGCCCGGGCGCAAACAACAATGACCACGCACGATAAGATCAATTTTCACACCTGCCCTGGACGCTCGATAAAGTGCACGGATCACCTGGGGTTCATTCAGCGAGTTCATTTTGGCCATAATTCGAGCCGGCTTACCCTCAAGCGCGTTATCGATCTCATCTTCTATCAAATCAAGCAAAGAATCATGCAAGGTAAAGGGAGACTGCAACATTTTCTTCAATTTGCCTTCACGACCCATTGCTGTAAGCAATTGAAATATTTTGTGTACGTCCTCACACATATCCTCATCGCAAGTAAATAGTCCAAAATCCGTATATAGCCTTGCTGTTCGAGCATGGTAATTTCCCGTGCCCAGATGCACAAATCGTTGTAGCTTCCGACCCTCACGCCTGACCACCATGCTCATTTTTGCGTGCGTCTTGTGTCCCACTACACCATAAACAACTTGTACGCCAGCAGCCTGAAGCACGTTTGCTAATTCAATATTCTCTTCTTCATCAAATCTGGCTCGCAGCTCAATTACCACCAGCACTTCCTTCCCGGCCTCAGCAGCTTGAACCAAAGCATGCACAATGGCGGAGTTCAGGCCCGTTCTATATAAGGTCTGACGAATGGACAGTACATCCTTGTCCAGCGCCGCCTGATTAATGAAATCTATAACTGGAGCGAAGGAATCAAAAGGGTGGTGCATCAAGATATCATTGCGTTTAATGGCATCGAATATACTGGCGTGCTGTCGAATGCTGCTGGGCATAGCAGGTGTAAAACCCGCAAACTTAAGTTCTGGCCTGTCTACACTATCAGGAATGGCCGCAAGGCAACTCAAATTCACCGGCCCATCACAACGATATATATCCGGCTTTTGTAGTTTAAATTTATCACCAAGAAACTTTTCCAACGAATCGGGACAGTCTTCTGATAGCTCCAGACGAACTGCTTCTCCAAAAAAGCGCGAAGGTAGCTCACCTTCAAGAGCCCTGAGCAAATCATCAATTTCTTCATCATCAACAAACAAATTACTATTGCGCGTTACGCGAAACTCATAACAACCACTTACCTTCATTCCTGAAAACAAACCTGCAATGTTTTCCTGAATAATTGCAGAAAGAAAGACAAAATCATTTTCGCCGCCGGCGCATTTTTCAGGCAAGCGCACCACACGTGGTAGAGATCTCGGGGCCTGAACAACAGCCTTACTTGAATTGCGACCAAAAGCATCCCGACCCTTCAGCGTAACAATGAAATTCAAACCCTTATTCAAAACATTGGGAAATGGGTGAGAAGGATCCAGACCTATCGGGCTGAGGATGGGAGCCAATTCATGCTTAAAAAACTGTTTTATCCACCTGGATTGCGCCTCATTCCATGCCGACCTGGGTAAAAACCGAACACGTTGTATATCCAGATGAGGCAGCAGTACTTCATTCAACAAACGATACTGTTCAGCAACCAGCTCCCCTGCCCGCACGGCGATTCGGCTAAGTTGTTCAGTGGCGGATAGATTATCCGCACCCCGTTGAGTGGAGCCATAAACCTGCTGCTGTTTTAATCCAGCCACCCGTACTTCAAAAAATTCATCCAGATTCAGCCCGGCAATGCACAAATACCTCAAACGCTCAAGTAAGGGCACATTCTCGTCTTTTGCCTGTTCCAGGACCCTGTGGTTAAATTCCAGCAGAGACAATTCCCGGTTAATAAATAACTCTGGGTTGAACAGATCGACTTCTTCACTTGGCGGCGTATGATTTTCCATTAACTTGATAATAGCCTGTACTTTGATGATAGCCTGTACTTTGATGATAGCCTGTGTGCTGTTTGATGATAGCCTGTGCGCTGATAGATAGTGGAGCGCCTTTTTAAAACCTGGCCAATGGAATAACTGCCCAAGCCATATGAGCCCACTTTAACACGACCACTTTAACACGACCCTCTATTAGCAACTTTTAGCATTAGTCGAGAGCATTAATCGAACAAAAATTGTGGCCACTCGGCGAATATTCAAAACTTCGATACTGGACACTTCGGCAACAATTTTACTTAGGAAATACATGACAAATCGAGACTCAATATTTCGAGATCCCCAGCAAATAGTTGATTTTGCCTTTGATCAGCGCGTTGTAGACGTATTTCCCGATATGATACGCCGCTCAATTCCTGGCTATGACACTATTATCAGCATTAGCGGCCTGATGCTGGCTGAGCACCTCAAGGACTCTGAGATCTGCTACGATCTAGGTTGCTCACTGGGCGCAACTACCTTGGCCATCGCCCAGCGTCTAGGCAAAAAACGCTGCAAACTCATTGCCATCGACAATTCCGAAGCCATGTTAACGAAAGCACGTAAATTGCTCACACATGAGGCCATAGAGCTAATGATGTCCGATATCCGCCAGGTAGATTTACAGCCCGCCGGAGCAGTTGTAATGAATTTTACCCTGCAATTTATTGCACCCAAAGAGCGCCTTGCACTGATAAAAAAAATCTACGCAGCCCTTCGACCCGGCGGCCTGCTGATCATTTCAGAGAAAATCCACTGTTCTGAAACAGCTGAGGAAGATTACTTTAATGCCATACACGCCCAGTATAAAATGGCCAACGGATACACTGGACTGGAAGTGAGTCAAAAGCGCTCAGCCCTGGAAAAAGTCATGATTATTGATGATATCGAAACACACCAGCAACGCATGAACGAAGCCGGATTCTCTGACATAAAAATATGGTTCCGGTGTTTAAACTGGGCTTCAATACTTGCCGTCAAATGAATAACATTAATGAACTTGCCCACAGCCAATGGCAGCCGGTTTTAGAGCAAATACCACATTGGTCTTCACTGGACTCCAGTTTTGAATTATTGGAAAAACACGGTGATTTTCCCGACTGGCAAGCTGCACTCACACAACTGCCGGAAGCAGAACCAAGCAGCTACAACTTCAAGACGAATAGTCGCTTCGGCTCAACCACTGACCTGAGCGCCGACGCGCTAAATCAACTCGAAACAGCACTTATGAAACTGCACCCCTGGCGCAAGGGCCCATTTACGGCATTCGGCCTGCACATCGATACCGAATGGCGCTCAGACTGGAAATGGGATCGTGTACTGCCCCACCTGTCATCCCTGAGGGGTAAAACGATTCTAGACGTAGGCTGCGGAAATGGTTACTACGGGTGGCGTATGCTGGCCCAGGGAGCACGTACCGTAATCGGCATCGATCCCACGGCAATTTTTCTGATGCAACATCTGGCTCTTTCCAAGTACTGCGCCCCGCGCCCAAATTATGTACTACCCCTTAGACTAGAGGCATTGCCCCCGGGCCGGGAGGAGTTTGATAATGTATTTTCCATGGGCGTTATTTATCACAGCCGCGACCCCCAATCACATACCGACAAGTTATATACGCATTTACGATCTGGTGGCGAATTAATTCTGGAAACATTGGTCACACCAGATACCTGGACCGAAGCCCTCATTCCCAATAATCGCTACGCACGTATGCGCAACGTCTGGCAAATACCTACCCAGGAGTTAGTACTTAAGTGGTTGAAATCTTCAGGTTTCTCCAAAATACGAGTGGTTGACGTCTCCACAACCTCCCTGAGTGAACAGCGCAGCACCCAGTGGATGACCTTTGAATCGCTGGCAGCCTGCCTTGACCCAAAAAACTCAAAACTGACCATTGAGGGACATCCCGCACCCATTCGTGCTGTTTTCATAGCGAGCAAAGCCAATTAAACTATGCCCGGATGGCCCGCTCGCGGATATAATTTGCAGGTAAAATAATGATGAATAACATATGAAGCAATCTACACAATGCTAGGGTTTTCCTTTCGCTTCCGAGGCAAAACCAAGCGCCTGCTGGCTTTGTATCACTGTTTTCTCGAGCACCCTGGAGTAGGATTACATCCCATACAGCTGGCCAAATACACAGGTCTGAGTTTTGCCGAGGTTGCATCGCGATTGAATACTACCCAGGAACTATTTGTTCGTTTGCCAAAACGTAAAGACGGCATTACCCGCTACCGGCTAACCAGTTCCATCTCCGCTCAATCATCAGAAACAGTGGAAAAACTCATTCATGTGGCAGCAAAAAAAGAGACTACAACCCTCTATACGCTTTCTCTTATGATTTTTTGTGTTTTTGTCATGGGTATCATTATGGTTTTTCCCTATGACAGTATCGCACCCTAGAAAAGGAATTAATCTCCATGCCTGAACAGCTGACAGACAAACAGTCAGAATACCTGCGCATAACCACAGACTTCATAGAAAATACTTTATTGCCCCTGCGCTCGGGTGCCGGCAGCTTTGAAAAGTCTGCCGCTATTCATAAACAAATTGTCAAGGCCTCCCAAAAAGCCGGTCTGTATTACCTCACGCAGCCGAAAAAATTTGGTGGCAGCGAAGCCAGCAATCAAGTACTCACTGTCGTGCGTGAAACCCTGGCAGCAGCCAATACCCCTTATAGCGGCTCTATCTTCGGCCCTGGTCCCGGCGTGCTGGCTGATTGCAATGAATATATTGAGTCCAGCTACCTCAAACCCCTACTCAATGGCGACAAACGAGGCGCATTTGGTTTTACCGAACCCAAGGATGCAGCGCAACACACCCAAGCAAAAATAGTCGACGATGGGTTTATCGTGAATGGACAAAAATCCTATATTACCGGCGGTTCAGAAGCCGACTTTATCAATACTTACGTTGACGTTCTACCAGGTGGTAAATCAATGTTGCTTATTGATACCCACCTGCCAGGTGTTGTTAAGGGAGAGGTATTTCAGTCCCTGGACGGTAGCCATCATGCAGAATTTACCTTCGATAATGTGCAGGTACCCGCTCAAAATCTTTTGGGTAGCATAGGCAAAGGCTTACCTAGGGCTCTGCGCCAAATAGGTAATACACGGCTGGCATTTTCTGCAGAATCGGTAGGACTTATGTGCTGGATTACGGATTACGTCGAACAGCATCTGAAAACCCCGCATCCTTCTGGCCAGTCTCTGGGAGATAGAGAAGGTGTCAGATTGAGATTTGCTGATATGCGCATTCAGACCTACGTCGCCCGGAGCATGCTTTACCGCACCGCAAGACTTGCAGATGGTAAAGAAAACGTTATGAATGAGGTAATAGCCGCCAAGGTTTTCTCAACAGAAACACTCGCCACGGTGCTTGATATTGCCATCCAGCTCGTTGGCGGCAAAGCATTGGTAGAACAGCATCCCCTGGCAATACTGTACAGAAAAATCCGGGCGTTACGAATTGCAGAAGGTGCTAGCGATGTATTACGGCTGAGCCTGTCAAAGGGAGCACTTGATTTAAATATGGGGCGCTTATAATCAGCAATCCAGATAACTTTTCGCTAACTAAGCCCTCACCTAAGCAGTCTTGCTAACCGCCAAACACTTCGCGGTTATCCTGCTTCGATTTTGCACTCTTTTTTAGCATGGCATATACCGCACCCGTACCGCCATCACGCGGCTGTGCACTGTGATACGCTAACACCTGGGGCAATTGAATCAGCCACTGAGCCAGAAAACTTTTAAGTCTGGCCGGTGTTTTACTCTTTTCACCCCGACCATGTGCAATCAGTACCAAACGCTGATTTTTGCGACTTGCCAAAATAATAAATTTATCCAAGGACTCACTGGCCTCCTTGACGGTATATCCGTGCAAATCCAGCATACCCTCTACCGGGTAAGCCCCTCTCTTTAACTTATCAAAAACAGCATTTTGGATACCATTCTGCTTCCAACTCAGAATATCTCGGGGAGCAAGTTGGGGAACTTCTTCCAGTGTCAGCAGATTTTTTTTCTTAACAGGGTGATGCTCTGCATTTTTACGCGCAAAGTCCAAATCCACTTGCTTTCGCTTTTCAGGCTGCTTCTCCCTGGCTTTTGAGGATTGCGGCACAACCCCCTCCATGGCCTGTTGGAACAGCTTGTCATCTTCAGACATAAACTACCTGAGAAATCATACGGCAATGGAGGGCAGCATAGACGATCGCGTGCCCGGGATAGGATGATTGTCTACCCCATGGTAGGTCATAACCAAGGAGATTTTGATTTCATCAGTACTGTTCCGCCCTGCGGCATGAAAAAGACGAGAATGAAAAAATATTACATCACCCATGGATAATTCCAGACATTCTTCCCGGGCAAGCAAGCGCTGATTTTCGGCCAAATCTGTTCTTAGGAACAAATCAGCATCCAAACGCCCCCTGTCCAACTCCAAAAGATGAGAACCGGGCAATAATTTAAGCACGCCATTTGCCTTATTTTCAGGACCCAGAGCCACCCAAACAGAAATCAGTTCAGGTTTATCAAAGGACCAATAACGAATGTCCTGATGCCAATCAGTGCTACTACTGAAACCAGGGCATTTGGTCATTACACAATTATGATGGCACTGCGAAAGTAAAATATCCTGCTGCATAAAACCCTGCAAACGATTTTTTATTCCCGCATTACTTGCAATGTTTCGAAATACCCTGTGTCGAGAGTAAGCGTTTAATAATCTTCTTGGAGTTTTGCCACCCTTTTCAGATCGACCAGACGGTGCTCCTGGATAGCCCACATCAGCTTCGAATTCGACCGGTCCCTGCAAAGGTGACAACGCCTTCATTGCCACTTCTCGTGCTGCTTCACACACAGCACTATCAATCAAATTTCTTACAACAACAAAGCCCTGTTTTTGGAATGACTGATTTTCCCAATCGAAAGATTGACTGGATTGTTTTGCTTCAGGCATCTGTACATTCTCTAACTGTATTTTCTAAAACCAAGGTTTCTGCTCGCAATACACACAAGCCCAAAAGATACCACCCTGGCGACTCATCAAGCACCTATCTGGCCTTTTAATGAACGCTTGAGTTTTTCTCCAAATGGCGGCCGGAAACCTGCCAGCTCGGCAACGTTAATTTTGCTCTGTGTGTATACCGATTTTGCATGGCTAAAGGTCTTAAACCCGTCAAAACCGTGATAAGCTCCCATACCCGAAGGGCCCACTCCGCCAAAGGGCAGCTCCTCCTGGGATACATGCATAATTACGTCGTTTATCGTCACGCCACCAGACGTAGTATGCTCCAGAACACCTCGCTCCTCAGTCTTATCGTCACCGAAATAGTAAAGACCCAGAGGGCGGGCATGAGCATTGACGTAGTCATGGCTTTCGCGAATATTTTTATAGGTCTTAACGGGCAATATCGGTCCAAATATCTCATCCTGCATCACTTGCATATTGTCGTCTGGATTTATAATAAGCGTAGGCGCAATTTTAAAAGCGGGTTGTTGTGTGAAATCCTCATTTGCTGGATTAACGCTATGCACGGTTGCACCTTTCGCTTCGGCATCTTCCAGATAAGACATCAAGCGATCATAATGCCGCCGATTTACAACCGAAGTGTAGTCATCATTATCAAGTAACGTCGGAAACATTTTGGCGACCGAGCGCTCGCTGGATGCAACAAACTCATCCAGTAAATCCTCATGGACCATAGCGTAATCAGGTGCCAAGCATATTTGACCGGCATTTAGCAGCTTGCCGGCCATTATAGAATCTGCAGACTTTTGCACATCTGCTGAGCAGCCCAGAATGACAGGCGATTTACCACCAAGCTCAAGCGTTAGTGGAACCAGATTTTCCGCAGCGGCTCGCATAACGTGTTTTGCAACCGATGTCGCACCTGTGAACATCAAGTGATCGAATGGCAAACTGGAGAAACTACTGCCCACTTCGGAACCACCTGTCACTACTGCAATTTCAAGCTCATCAAAATACTGTGCAAATAGTGATTGCATCAATTCTGATGTGGCCGGGGTAAATTCAGAGGGTTTAATCATGCAACGATTTCCCGCAGACAAAATGCCAGCAAGGGGTGCAAAAGTAAGATTCACTGGAAAATTCCAGGGGCTAATCATACCCACGACACCAAGCGGCTGGTATTCAATCCTGGCCTTGGCACCCAGTAAATTAAGCGGAAACTGCACACTGCGTTTTTCGCGTTTCATCCAGCGCCGGGTATTTTTCTTTGCATAATTCAGTGAACCTACCGAGCCCGCAATATCTGTAAACATTGACTGGTCAATGGAGCGATGCCCAAAATCATCCCGCATGGCTTCGCATAGTGGCTGTTTATGCTCCAGAAGAATCTGAACAGCCCGGTCTAACCTGTCTATGCGTGTTTCTGCTGAAACAGAACCCTCATTGAGATAGGCTTGTGACTGTCGTACTAGAAGCTCTTGCATACTTGTTTTTGTCGTATCGCTCATTGGTCTCCTCGCTATGGCTACCCAATCTCTTTTCTGCTCCGGATTTTCCCTGGCCAATACCATGCTAAAACCGGCACAAAACTGATTGTTTTACTGTGTTAATAACACCTTGTCTTCCAATATCGTACTGCCATTGGCCGTCAGTTTAAGGTTGCCGGTCTCGGCCTGATAGTAAACTTCAAGATAGCGATGTTGCTCCCAGTCCAACTCTACGTTGGTCCACAAGTAGATTTGATCGGCAAACGAACGCTGTTTTCGCAAGCAGCCTTCTACCCACAGGGACAATCCATCACTGAGTGATAAACGCAGGACAATATCCTTACCCTGAAAATTAATACTTCGTTCTTCAATGCTCATTTGTACCACCACTAAATTTTGCTAGCACCCTCATATAAGCTTAAACACACTCAAACTGGGCCGCTCGCTCTGCACCACCTAAAAGACCACATAAAATGTTACACAAATCATCACAGAAATATATCATTTCACGGCGCGTCTAGTATATCGACCTCCATATGCCTAGATTATCAATTTTTCCTTATTTGCCCCATGTTAATAAACTCCTTGTCTACCAATAAGTTACCACCAAGCCACTGCCAACCTGGCTATGAGCAAAACGTGGCCAAAACACATAGGTAGGATTGCCATGCGATTCGGCCGCGCTTTGTGTAGAATTCGCCGTTCGCTTTAGGACATGGGACTGGATTTGAACGACTCAAAAACAAAAAACAAGGGTTTTTTCACTGGCTTCGTTATTGCCTGCCTGGTGTTTTTCCTGTCTGGCTGCACTGCCGTGCAAATGGAACGCTCAACAACCCGTGATGCCTTGCAGGCTTTAACCGAGGAAGTAAGTCAGCTAACCCAAACCAATGGCCATACCCAGGAACAGGTTGTTAAGTTGACGGCGGAACAATCTGCTGTATCGGGACAATTAAAAACACAAACTTCACAGGTATTGGAACTTCAAAAATCGGTTGCTGAACTACCCCGATCACTCACCGCCCTATGCCCTAACCCCACCATTGCAACTGCAACCTGTGATAGTGCTGGCTTACGCCGGGTAATCATCAGCGGAGACAAGATGGTGGTAGGTGAACTGGAGCGCGTTTGGTTGGACCCGCCCGGGCTAAGCCTGACTGCCAGAGTTGATACCGGGGCATTCAGTAATTCGTTAAATGCCGAAGGACTTATCGAATTCGAGCGAGACGGCGACGACTGGGTCCGATTTTACGTATCTGGCCCAGAGGAAGAATCAAGGGTCCAGATAGAACGGCGAGTTCTCAGGTGGGTAAGAGTATTCCAACAGGCAGACAGAGAGGGCTCCAGACGCCCGATGGTGAAAATGCGCCTACTGCTGGGCGATGTTGAGGAAAGTTTTGAATTTACCCTGGCCGATAGATCTCACCTGGAATACCAGATTTTACTGGGACGTAATTTTCTTACCGATATCGCTCTGGTTGACGTGGGTCGACAATTCGTCCAGCCTCCTTATGTGCCTCCAAAAAAGATCAAACCATAAAGCCTTATGAATCGCCCCGGCCCACTTCTGCTCTTCGTCACCATACTTCTCATCCTGGGAATTGTCAGCGCACAATTTCGGCACAACACCTACCAAGTGCCATTTTTACCTGGCGAGCAGCAAACTGTGTGGCAAATTGAAGCCAAGCTTAAATTTTTTGCTGAAGACGGTCCCGTCCAGGCTATCCTGACACTACCGCCTGAACAAAGTAATTTTCGCTTCCTTTCAGAAAATACTGCATCATCAGGATATGGCATTAAAATTGATGACATAAGCAGCAACGACAAAACACAGCAGCGGCTAGCGCGTTGGTCAAAACGCACAGCCAGCGGCGCGCAAACCTTGTATTACAAACTGGAAATATCCACCGACGCAGAGCGGCGTGTGGAGGCTATACCACCCGAAATACCCGGTAAGCCAGTTTGGGATGAGCCCTACCTGACGGCCGCGGCTGATTTGCTGGCCATTGCGTACCCAAAATCTGCAGATTCACTAACGCTGGCAGAAACACTCACACAATTACTCCACAATAAACCACTGGATCAAAACGCAGCGCTCTTGCTCTCAAAATACTCAGCCCCTGAGTTGCTGGCCAGACTACTTGCGAATGCACAAGTTGCCGCACGCCACGTAAAGGCGCTGGCGTTGGAAGACGGACGGCGACGACAGTCTTTGACAGACATGTTAGAAGTCTGGCAAGACGATACTTGGCACCTGCTAGATCCGATTTCCGGCCCAACGGCCAAATCTGAACAATTGTTATTGTGGCAAACAGACTCTCCCTTTTTACTTGAGGTCAGCGGTGGTAGCCGTAGTCGCGTTTCCTTTTCGGTTATCAGCCAAACCCGTCCTGCGCTGGAGCTTTCCGCCCAGGAGGTAAATCCTGAAACCGCACCGGTATTTTCACTCTACAGCCTGCCAATAGAAGAGCAGAGCATGTTTAAGCTGATCATGTTACTGCCTGTTGGTGCCTTAGTGGTGGTGTTTATGCGCACCATGATTGGCATCAAAACTTCAGGCACCTTTATGCCAGTACTGATTGCGATGTCTTTTTTGCAAACTAAATTAGTACCTGGGCTAATCAGTTTTCTGTTGGTTATTTCTGTCGGTCTGATGATCAGAACCTATTTATCACTGCTCAATCTCCTGCTGGTTGCACGCATCGCCGCCCTGGTCATTGTGGTCATCGGCATCATTTCTCTGGTAAGCGTGGTGAGTTACCGACTGGGATTGATTGGTGGTCTGACCATCACTTTTTTCCCCATGATCATCCTGGCCTGGACGATAGAGCGCATGGCAATTATCTGGGAAGAAGAGGGGCCAAGAGAAGTTTTTATTCAAGGCGGGGGGAGCTTATTCGTTGCGACCCTGGCTTACCTGCTAATGGATCAAGCGCTCACACGCCATCTGGCATTTAATTTTCCAGAAATACATTTGTGCATATTGGCACTGATTGTACTGATAGGTCGCTACACGGGTTACCGCCTGTCCGAGTTATACCGCTTTGCAGACATGAAATGAAATTGCCTCAATGTGCAAATCCCATCAGCCTTAACAAACAAGGCATATTGGGCATGAACCGGAGAAATATAGACTACATCAGCTGCTACAATGATCGTCAGCATTTTCCAAATGTAGATGACAAGCTAAAAACCAAGCGAATCGCCCAGCAGGCTGGAGTCAGTGTACCTGAGCTGATCATGGTTATTCATACCCAGCGCGAGGCTGATTCCATTGCCGAGCAATTAACAGGCATCAATCAATTTGTATTCAAACCGGCTCAGGGCTCTGGCGGCAAGGGCATATTGATTATCCTCTCCCGAGAAGAGGGTCTTTTTGTAAAAAGTAATGGTGAAAAGCTAAGCATTCACGACCTGGTTCGCCATCTATCCAATATCATCAGTGGACTGTATTCCCTGGGTGGTCGAACCGATGTTGCCATCATGGAAACCCTGGTCAACTTTGACCCGGTTTTCAACGATTTAAGCTATGAAGGCGTGCCTGATATTCGACTCATCGTTTTCCGGGGATACCCGGTAATGGGCATGTTGCGACTGGCAACCCGTGCCTCAGACGGAAAAGCAAATCTTCATCAGGGGGCTATAGGCATCGGCCTGGATATGGCCGTTGGAGAGAGTATTGGTGCAGTTCAATACAATCGCCCGATACAGAAACACCCAGACTCAGGCGCATCACTTTCAGGCATATCCATTCCACACTGGCGCACATTGCTCCTACTGGCAGCACGCTGCTATGAAGCATCCAAACTTGGGTACCTGGGAGCGGATCTAGTGTTGGACAAAGCCAGAGGACCACTGTTGCTGGAGCTCAACGCTCGACCCGGATTAACTATCCAGGTTGCAAATAAAAGTGGGCTTTTGCCCCGCCTTAGAAAAATTGAGCAGATAGAAATCCCTGCCAGCGACCCTCAACAGAGAGTCGACTATGCAATCCAGCAGTTTTCAAAACGAGGCAAATCCGCGGACTTATTTGCCCAGGACTAGTCGTCGCCCATTATTCCCAACAAGCTTAATAGATGGATAAATAAGCTATATAGCGCCACATATAAACCTACTGTTGCACTGATATAGTTTGTTTCTCCACCGTGCACTATCTGGCTTGTCTGAAACAATATTAAAGCACTGGCAAACAGGACCATTCCGCCAGATATAGCCATGCTAAAGGCAGACATATCTATAAAGAGACTCAGTACCACCAAACCAAGAATAATAACCGCACCTGCTATCAGAAAGCCGCTGAGAAAGGAAAAATCCTTACGTGTAATCAAGGCATAGGCAGAAAGTGCGACGAACACCGCCGCAGTCAAGCCTAAGGATTGAACTATGAGGGCGCTGGATGAATAGTTTAAAATAGGCCCAAGAGTGAAACCAAGAAACCCAGTTAAAGCAAACACCCAAAATAGACCCCACACGCTATTCTGGGTTTTGGTAACAGCAAATAACAAGCCTATATATATAATCAACATTCCAAACCCCATAGGCTGGGTATTCATTTGCATAGATACGTAGGCTGTTACCGTGCTCCATACCAGCGTGAGGGACAGCAATAGATAGGTATTACGCAATACGCCGGCATACAATGCCGAGCTTGCAGATGTTGAGGGATTCAGTGTTCTTGCATCAACCATATTGTAACCTACCTGTGATAATCAATTCGAATTTAGTACTTTAATAATAGTCTATCAAGCATATATAAGGGTATATGTGCCATATTTCAAGCTAAATTGTAAACCATTTTGTGGATATGGGGCCTAACTCTCGAGCGGGTATAAGGCTTGTATGTCAGCCCTGTGAAAATACTGAAATACAGCCACGGAGGCTATAGTCGCAATAGCCAGGGTAATAACTACACCAGCGCCCTCAGCAACGCTCAACATGGCCATATTTATCAATAATAACGCACCAAAAAACCAGGTACTGATAAAAGCATAAATGCGCACGGCAACCCAACCTTTAGGGTGGTGCAGGATAGCCAGGAGTACCACACCGGCTGCTATAAACGAGCCCATAGCCCCAACATTTGCAGCTAAGCCAACCCCCTGAGAAGACAGGCCCAATTCCGGCCTCAATAAGATAAGCGTTATCAAACTCAGCCAAAAACCGAAGGGTCCACGAGATTTCATCCAATACATAAATTGCATTCCTCTCTTATTCACGCTTGTCGTCAAGCTATCACGCTATCAGCACGAATCCAACTGTAATTTTGTAATAAATACCGCTAAAATTTCCCTCTAACCACACCTGTAGTACCCTCGCAGGTCTCCCCGGTAGTGGCTACTGCCTTTATATCAAGCTTTATCTCATCAACGCCTATATCTTCATCAAGCAGCTTTTGGGACACTAGAAATTCCCGCTGCATGGTAATCGACTCATCGCTCATTATTTCACAAGCACAAGTAACTTCGTGAGGATCTACATTCAACGCCAGTTTGTCATCAATAATCAGATCATCACCCAGAATATCAACGCTAACGGTAAAGACTAAAGCTTCGCGAAGATCCACTTTAGAACAATTAAGAGTATAGCCGTAAATAACACGAACTGTTTTGAGCTTTTTATGCTCCTCAGTTTGCTCCAGAGTAAGCATAAGCCTGCTTAAATTCGCCATTTACCCTTACCTATTACACCAATTTTCAACCCAATGCCCCCTGTGATTCCAGGGCGAGTTCCAGCTACCTCGCCCGGGCATATACTGATTTATCCCAGACTACTATTCCACTCAGCAATCTGATCTGTGTAGTCAGCCAGCAGTGATTCGGTATCACCGGAAATACTGATTGAAGTAATACTATCTCCCTGAACAATGGCATTTACAACTGCCTGGTCGTCGTCTCCAACAACTTCGCCAAAGATAGTATGTGCGTCATCCAACCATGGTGTAGGTACATGAGTGATAAAAAATTGTGATCCATTGGTACCAGGACCCGAATTTGCCATAGAAAACCGTCCGGGCTTATCGTGTCGAAGTGAGGCGTCAAATTCATCCTTAAAGCGATACCCAGGACCACCTGTTCCGCTGCCCTGGGGACACCCACCCTGGACCATGAAATCAGCAATTACTCGATGAAAAACCAAACCGTCATAGAAACCACGCTGACACAAGTTGATAAAATTGGCCACCGTAAGCGGCGCTTGTTTGGAGAAAAGGTTCAAATTAATATCACCTTTGCTGGTATTAAATGTTGCAGTGATTGAAGACACAGTTAGTCCTTAAAATTAAATAAGCCGCTAGCTTATCGAAGGCGGGCCTTATCAGCAAACTCACTGTTTTATCGGAATGAACGCCAGCGTGCAGGCATGTGGATTAAATAACCTTCTCCTCTACAAGCGCCTCCACATCACTTGCATCCATACCCAGCCAATCCTGTAATACCTCTGCATTATGTTCGCCAGGCCGGGGGAATGTTGTAAGCGGAGTCCGTTCACAGCTTTCGTACTGAATAGGGCTATTGGCCAACACAACTTCACCCAGATCTCTGTTGTTAATCCAGCTCAGCATACCGCTGGCGTGCATATGTGGATTCGTTCTTACCTCTTCGATATTGCGCACTGGCGCTACCGGTACTTTTAATGCCCGCATTTTTGCAAAAGCATCCGCCTGGCTAAGTGGCTCTGCCCATTCTTTTAATGCCTGCTCAATCTCAGCTTCATTCTTGCGGCGCGATATGGCGTTTTTAAAGCGATCTGCCCCGGCCCAATCAGGCTTGTCCAGTGCCTGAGTTATACGCGCCCACTGAGCATCGCTTACGCATATCAGAGCTATCCATCCATCCATGCATTCATACCGACCGTAAGGGCATGCGCTTCCGCCTGTGCGACGGCTATTCCGCTCAGGTATTTTCCCACCACTATGATAAGCACTCAATTCTGAGCTGAGGGTAAAATACATAGAATCCAACATAGACACTTCAACCCTTGTACCTTTTCCCTGGGTGGAGGGGTTGTTCCCGCGGGCGAATAGTGCTGTTAGCACGCCAGCATACATGTGTGCACCACTCATAATATCGCAGGGCGCACCGCCAGCGCGCATAGGCGGCTGGCCTTCGTCTCCGGTCACACTCAAGATCCCGGAAGCCGCTTGAATAGTATGATCCATAGCCAATAAATCTGAATCTGGCCCCTTTAAACCATAACCGGTACCCGTAGCATAAATCAGTGCAGGGTTTCTCTGCTTCAACTGCTCCCAACCGATACCCAAGCGATCCATCGTACCTACAGCAAAATTCTCCAGTAATACGTCCGCCTCATCCACCAACTCCAATAATAATTCTTTACCTCTGCTGGATTTTAAATCCAGAGTAATACTCTTTTTATTCGTGTTCAGCATGGCAAAGGCCATCGGTGTAGCTGAACCACCGGGCCCACGCATGCGCTCCCCTCCAATAGGTTCAACCTTGATGACTTCTGCGCCGGCCATTGCCATAAGGAACGCCGCATAGGGACCCTGATAAATTTGGGTAAGATCCAACACGCGCACACCCGATAAGGGGCTATCTGACTGAGGTAATACAGACATTTTTTCTCCAACTTTGGTGGTTAAAATCTAATCTCCTGACTATGCCTTTCAAACTAACGCTGTATTTCTAACTAACTATGCGTTTCTAAAAAGAGCCGTAGAGATTACCATACATATACCTTAATCAAAGCTTAGGAGCCGTATATGGATCAGGTTGTAATAGTAGATAGTATTCGTACAGGCTTAGCCAAATCCCATCGCGGTACTTTTAATCTCACCCGATCTGATGATCTGGTCGCTCATTGCATAGATGAATTATTATTGCGCAACCCCAATATTGGTGGCGATGAAATTGACGATCTGGTGCTTGGCTGTGGACGACAGGTTGGGGAGCAATCCGCCAATATTGCGCGCGATAGCGTTATTTTAAGTCAGTTGCCTGTCAGCGTACCCGCCACCACCATCAGTCGGGCCTGTTCTTCCGGACTAAATTCCATTGCCTTTGCTGCCAACCAAATTGCCAGTGGATGCGCCCAGGTAATGCTCGCTGGCGGCGTTGAATCAATTTCCGGCCTGGATCGTGGAGAACCCGCAGTAAACGAGCCCAATGCCCGACTGGTTGAGGAAAAACCAGAAATATATATGGCCATGGGAAATACTGCCGAAGTGGTGGCCGATCGCTACAAGATTAGTCGCGAGGCGCAAGATGCCTACGCACTGCAAAGTCAGCAACGATATGCTGGTGCAGCGGCAAGCGGCGCAATCGGGGAAGAAATATCACCAATGAGCGTTAAATGGAAAAAAATAATTTCCGTAGATAAACATACCAAGGAAATAACAGAATCCCAAATTGTAGAGGGTATCGTCGACCGTGATGAATGCGGGCGCGCCAGCACAACGCTTGATGGCCTGGCCACGTTGAAGCCGGTGTTTGAAAAAAATGGATCCGTCACTGCGGGCAATTCCTCGCAACTTTCTGATGGTGCTTCTCTGAGTTTACTGATGAGTGAAAAACGGGCTGAGCAGCTTGGGCTGGAGCCAATGGGTTATTTCAGAGGATTCGCTGTTGCCGGCTGTGAACCTGACGAAATGGGTATTGGCCCAATTTATGCGATCCCAAAACTGCTTAAATATAAAGGAATGAAACTGGACGATATTGACCTGGTTGAGCTCAATGAAGCTTTCGCCTCGCAATGTGTATATTGTCGTGATGAATTGCATATCGATAACGATAAATACAATGTCAACGGCGGCTCGATAGCCATCGGACACCCCTTTGGAATGACCGGTGCCAGACTCGTGGGCACGTTACTCAGAGAGCTAAAACGACGTGACAAAAAATTTGGTCTGGTGTCCATGTGCATAGGAAAAGGCATGGGTGCTGCAGGTTTATTTGAAGCTGTCTAACGGCTATTTAATAAAGAGCACACGCATCATAAAAGGCAAGACACACTAAACCCTTTCTGGGTCAGGCCATATTAATTTTACGGACGAGTATCTGCGCTAAATTTCTCTGGCTTCTATTTTACCTTGCCTGCTTTGCGCTGTGCTATCTGCTCAACAATCTCTGTATGACGGGCGCGGGTAATTTTGTAGCGGAAAAAAAATAATATGCCCATTATCGACACACAAGACATAATCGGGCCTTCCGTTGCTCCCAGCCACCAGACCACGTTCTCACTAACACTACCTGCTACCGCCTGGCTCGGGAAGCTAATCATATCCAGCAATGCACCACCCAAGATGGCCCCCAGTGCTGAGGAGGTTTTATTGGCAAACGATCTAGCGGAGTAGATAACTCCTTCGCGCCGCTCTCCACTATGCAATTCAACCTCATCCGCGATATCAGCAAACATCGAATTAAAGGAGGCTAGTACCACCGGCAAGCATATTCCGTGCAGCAGGTAACGCAACAAGATTATCCAAAATATCCAGGGGGATTGATTATCCGGAAACCAATCCACATCGCACAGGCGCAAGACCGTCGCCACATTTGCATTGATGAAGATAAATATTGCTGGAACGATCAATGCCAGTTTTTTATCTACTAATCGCGTCAACCATGAAGTGACCGGGTATCCAATCCATAACCCTATAACCATTGAAATAGGTAAAATTGCCAGCTCTTCAGTTTTCATCCCCCAGAAATGAATGCCCATGAAAGGGCTAAGAATCGCTTCCACTGCGATAACAAAAGTCAACATAAGCATGCCAACAAAAATCACTTGAAACGACTTGTTGCTAAACACTTCCCGATAGGAGCGCAAAATCCAACGAGCAGACAACGTTATATCAGTTTTACTTTGATGCAGGTACGGAATTTCACTCGCCGTCCCAAAACAGCAAATCATAATGGCCATAAACATGGCAATTGCAACACAGAGCGAAAATTCCCAATAGGCATCTGGATTCAGCATCCCTGGACTGAAAAGTGCGCTGGTTGGAAAGAAGTACCCATAACCGACGATACCTACAAGCGCCATACCCGTAATGCCAAATACAGAACTTAAAGCAAACAATGAAGAGCGTTGATCGTAATCCTGAGCCATGTCTGCACCCAGCGCCAGGTGCGGAACATGAAAAAAAGTCAGTGAGCCACGCACCAGCACAACGAATGTTGTCAGCCACAGAAAAGATTCAAATTCACTCAGCGATGGCGGCGGATTAAAAAGCAAATAAAATGCAATAAAGAGCGGGAATGCACTGATAAAAATAAACGGATGACGTCGGCCCCAGCGGCTGTTATATCGATCACTTAGCACACCAGCGGCAGGGTCTGTTATGGCATCAAACATCAGCCCAATTCCCAGCGCCAAGCCAACGAGTACACCTGATACACCAAGTACCTGCTGATAATAAAACAACAGAAAAACATTGAAAGCCTGGGTCTTAAAACCCTCCGCCGCCTGGCCAATACCAAAAGCCAGCATGGTAGATGGAGCAAGGGTGCGTCTACTCACGATAGGAGAGAGATACCCGCCAATGAATAATCAACTGTGTCCGAGTACCACCTGGCGCTTGCCCACAATCGAGCGTCTATTCCATTTGCCCCTGACAACATGCTCAGAATCCACCCAGTTTTCATAAAGATACTTTAACGCGCTGATTTCCGGCTGATGCATGATCTGCCATTGAAAAAACAGTTTGCGTGCCTGATGAATGTTGCTTGAGTTCGTCTCCAACTGCAGTGGATTTGCAAAGTACACCCATTCACATTCGGCCAAGCCTAATGCATCCTTCCTTTCCTGTCCCGCCAAGATTGATGCTATAACCAATAGCTGGACATCACTCTCTAAGGCATCAAACTGTCGAGCCGCCTGGCTCTCCAATATTGGCTTACCCGCTGCATGCTGAAAAATATCCCGTATTTTTCTACGCATCGCTACGCACTGAGCGGGTTTCAACTCTGGAACCACTAATTGAGCGAGGACAATATTATTTGCAATATCAATAGCTTGGAAATTTTTAGCTTTGTTTTTTAACATCCCTAAACCCTTCTATCTTCATTGATTTTATTAAATCAACTTAACTTGGCATTTACAGTTGGACCACCAAGTTGCAAAAGAGTTTGGCATAATATTCACTTTATCTCCATTATTTTTCACCTTTTATGGGATCAAACAAAGAAAAACCATAAATATGCTCAACGGAATTGCTCTCAAATCATTTCAAGCGACTAACGTTTTGTCCTCCAGCTTTCAGCACACTCCCTTTTTATACTTTCCGCGCCGCCTCTTCGCGAGCCTTGCGGACCTTTTCGTTGGTTTGATTGAAGAGCAATTCACGCCGGGCTTTTTCCTGGGCGTCAGTGAGTTTAATATCTCGCTTTTCGCTGGCTACTGCACGACCTGTTTGTACCTTCGGTCGTGCACCTACCTCATCGATCCACCGTGACAGATGTTGGTTATTTTCCAGAATTTCTTCACCTAGCAACCGGCCAATCAAAAACGCCCAGGGCCAGCTAATTATGTCTGCGATGCTATACTCAGCACCTCCAAGAAATTGGTTTACCGACAATTGCGCATCCATCACCCCGGCAAGACGATCGACCTCTCCTACAAAACGTTTAACGCCATATTCAAGCTGCTTAGGGTCATCAGCAATATTTTTAGCGTAGTTTTTAAAGTGATTGGCATTGCCCATCATGGGGCCCAGATTGGCCATCTGCCAATGTACCCACTGCAAGACCGAGTATTTGGCAGCCAAGGTTTTGGGTAAGAACAGCCCTGTCTTTTCAGCAAGATATTCTAAAATGGCACCCGACTCGAAGATAGAAATTGCTTCACCGCCGCCTAAAGGATCATGATCGACGATGGCAGGAATTCTATTATTGGGACAAATACGCAAAAAATCTGGCTTGAACTGCTCACCCCCACCAATATCAACGGGTATAACTTTGTAGTCCAACCCACACTCTTCCAACATTATGCTGACTTTCCAGCCGTTTGGTGTGGGCCAGTAATATAAATCTATCATTGTTGTCCTCCCAGAACTTAGTTTCTGAATTCGCCAAAAAGTTTGAATTTAATCGTCTCAGATATTCAATTCAAAACACAGACAAATACAAAAGCATTTGCTTACCAGGAGATTTTACTTAGATTTGGGGTCTAATACCCCATATATCCAGCATACTTTTAAGTACATTGTGCGTCACGGGAATGGTGATCTGATCATCCATTCCCGCCACCAGGCTGGCATCTCGGTTTTTCAATCGAGATGCCGTAGTCATCGCCACAATGGGTTGATATGCCTGCCCGGTTTGCTTTTCCCGCGCCCGAATTAGCTGGACTGCCTTCAAACCATCCAGAACCGGCATTTGGCAATCCATAAACACCAGGTCAAAAACCCGATCTGCAAGTACATCGACAGCCTCCTGCCCATTACAGGCGACTTCCACACGGCAACCCATTTTTCGCAGCAAGCCCTGGGCAACTTTCTGATTTAGCGGATTATCTTCAACAATAAGTACATGACGTTCGCCATTATACCGAGCCTCATCCACAGTATACGATGTTACAAAGGTTTCGCTGATAGTCCTGTCACCAACCAGAAGCATACAATCGCGGAGTTTTGATGCGCGTACAGGTGCACTCAAAAACCCGTTAAACCCGGCGTTTTGAAGCAAGCGTCTATCATCTTTCAACACCCGCGCGCACAGTGCAACAAATCGTAGAGGCTGAGCATTAACAAGCGACTTTACATGGTCTGCAACCTTTAATGCTTCATCAGTACAGGAGACATCCACAATAACCAAATCAAACTGCAAAGAAGAAAGATCTACTGTGGATGGCGCGTTAATATCATCAATTAAGGTATAAGATAGCTGCCAGGACTCGAAATAGCCCCTAAGCACTTGCGTTCTAGTCAAATTACTACACACAACCAGAATATGACGCCCCGCAAGATCTTCTGACGGTAAAAAAATTGCCTTGGCACCAGAAATTTTTTCTACTCCTACGGTAAACCAAAATTTTGCGCCCTCATCTGACTCAGACTCAACACCAATCTCGCCGCCCATCAAATTGACAATTTTTCGACATAAACTCAATCGTAAGCCGGTGCCATCAACGCCCGCCCCTCGTTTGGTACCATGAAGAAACGGCCTAAATATTCCTTCCTGATCCTCTGCAGATAGACCCGCGCCAGTATCATCAATTTCAAAACATAAAACGTTTTCCTTGGGGTAGCTAACCCGGACTATTACCTCTCCCTGCACAGTGCATTTGAGGGCGCTGCTAACCAGAATTTTCAGCACCTGCCGTAATTTCGCAGGATCGCCCCGAACACGTTGAGGCACCTTTGCCTCTATCAAAGAGGCGATTTCTACTTTGTGATTGGGTGAAGAATGTGCAATTCGCTCTACCACATCTTCCACAAGAATATGTACGTCAAAACCAATTTGGGCGAGCACCATATTGCCCGAATCAATGTCTGATACATCTTGTAAATCGTCTAGTAAGGCTAACTGAGCTTCACCGGAACTATACGCCGCACCGATCAATGTCCGTTGCTCTTCATCAAGCACGGTATCTTGAGCAAGCGTTAGCATGCCCAGCAACCCATTCATGGATGTCCTTAACTCATGATTAAAATTTTCCATAAACTGACTATCGGACATATTTGAAGATACCCTTTTTATTCAATCTCTTAAACGGTTCTAAACCGGCATGATTTCAGTATAGTCATGGAACCAAAAGCTGCTGCCTGCTGAAAATATCAATGAGCTATATAAAAAACTTCCGATGCTCCCTTTGCGGCCAGGAGTACCACCGCTCCCAGCTGATGAATTTATGCACAAATGACAATCGGCCAATTGAAATACAATTGGACCTTGAGCGCTTAAATTACGAAAAAAGCAATTTTTCCTGGTACCGTCCCGATCTCAAATCAATGTGGCGCTTTGGATCACTTCTAGGGCTGGATATCAATGATGATCAGGATAAAAGGAATATCGTTTCTCTGGGAGAAGGCCATACACCAGAAATACGACTAACAAACCATCCACTTGCAAAACGCCATAAGTTTGAACTATATCTAAAAGACGAAGGGCAGCCCCACACAGGTTGGGGAGCCAATCCAACCGGTAGCTTTAAAGACCGTGGAATGAGCATGGCAATATCCATGGCGAAACATTTTGAGATACAAAAAATCGTTGTCCCCACCCAAGGCAATGCCGGTGATTCCATGCTGGAATATGCAATTCCGGCTGACTTGCATGCAGTGGTTATTATGCCAGACGATACACCTATGCCGATTCTCGGGCGGGCTGCCGCATTGGCGCGAACCCACACCAATATCGAACTTGAATTAGTTCAGGGCACTATCAGAGAAGCCGGCTTATTAATGAAAGAAAAATATCTGGCCCAAGGGTTTTTTAACATGGCCACTTTCCAGGAACCAGGCTGGCGCATAGAAGGAAAAAAAACGCTGGGGCTGGAACTGGCAGAACCGGAATACGGGAAAAAACAAGCGTGGACACTGCCTGATGTTGTGCTGTACCCAACAGGTGGCGGAACAGGTATTTTAGGTATGTGGAAAGCTTTTGCGGAACTGGAGTTGCTTGGACTGATCGATTCCAAAAGACCTAAAATTATCTCCGTACAAGCTGAAAATACTGCACCCGTAGTGGAGGCCTATAATAATAATGAGTCCGATACCAAGCCAGGCAAAGCTGGCGACACCATTGCCACGGGCTTAAATGTGCCTGGTGGTGGTGTGGGTCATTTCAAGGTGCTGGAAATAATTCGTGAAAGTAGCGGCATGGCGATATCTGTTTCAGAAAATGCCATAGCGCAACACTTACAGTCTACCTATCAGGATTACAGATTATGGATCTGCCCCGAGGGCGCAGCCACCATTGCGGCCCTGGAACCAGCCATAGAAAATGGTCTGATTAAAAGCGGGGACAAAGTTGTGGTCTTTAATACCGGCAGCTTTGAAAAATACCTCCCCAATATACGCCACTTACTATTTAGCCAATAACATCGGCAGTACCCCAATCAACTCCCCAGCCAACAGCAGAACTAACGCGATGCTGCCCGTCCAGGCGAAATACGCAATCAGCCCGACCGGGCATATCTACGAGCATATGCCGTGTCAATCGCTCAAAGTGCTGAACAAATCGCCGTACATCAAATGCCGGCACTGCTTCGACAAACCGCTTATCTGACACGCGCTTGGTTTCCTGCAATGTTCGCCATTCAAATACGGTTTGCAGATCAGGCGCCTTCAGCATTAACAAGGTATCAACAAGATCAAATAGTGGCGGATACAAATTGGCAAGCTTTTCGTTTACCAGCAGACGCCAATTACCATCAGCGTCTTCTTCGCGCTCCAATTGGTTTATTGGCCGCTGTAACGCGGTTTTATCTTCCGGTGTTGCGCCAAGGCACCAACCTTCAAACAGTATAATCTCTATCGGTTCTGTCTGGCTAAACCATTGATGTTGCGGAACAACATCGTCCACACTCTTGTCAAACCGGGGTATGCGGACAGGCTCACCAGCAAGCAAAGCAGTAACAACAGCTATCGCCAGTGCAACATCATGCGTACCCGGTACACCCCGGGTTTTTAACAGTGGATGCTGATCCAGGGAGAGACGCTTTCGCTGAGCCAGCGTAAGGTAAAAATCATCCAAGGAAAGCACAATACAGCGCTTGTCATAAAGCCCCTCCAGCACAAGCTTTAAGAAACTGCACATGGTGCTTTTACCAGTACCCTGGGCACCGTTAATACCCAGTACAAAAGGTGCTTGATGATCAGTTTGCGTAGCGACCACTTTAGCCGCCAGGGGCAACAAATATGACTGCATCACCAGCCAATAATCTGCCGGTAATTTTTGACTGGCAATTTGCTTGTCAATTTGTATTTGGACTTCCGGCTTCACACTAAGTCACCCTACATAACATTCCAGAAGCACTATACGATTTAAGAGTTTCAAAATTAATAACTTTGGTAAAAATGAGAACGTAAGGCAGACCGAGGGCACAAATCCACGGTCTGCCATGGTTAACCGGACAAGCAGTTTCTGCCTATCTGGGCTAAGTAAGCTCCAGCCCTTTCAGATCGCCAGTATTTCGCCAGTTTTCCATCAATTCAAAAAACCGCATGGAGTTACCGCCATACTGGCTGTTTTTAGCGTTTTTTTCCTCGTTTCTGCCCTCGTTATTATAATAACCCGGCGTACATTCTGCATAGAAACGCTGTCCCATGTGAGCCAGCTTGACAATAGTTTCAACCCATTCTGCCTGGGCTTCTTCTGAAGCTTCGATAACACGATAATTCCCGTCCAGCGCATGCCTAATAATGTAAGAGAGATGCTTAGCCTGCTCATTGAGTGCATGGGGATAATTAGCGGTAAATCCCGTTTGCGCCCCACCCCCCATAATAAAGCAGTTGGGGAACCCGCGCGAATGCATACCATGCAAGGTTTCAACACCATCTTCCCAGCGCTCGGTGAGACTTTGCCCATCACGACCATATACCTCAAACCCTGAACGACGGGCGTATTCCGTACCTACCTCAAACCCCGTGGCAAAAACCAGGCAATCGATTTCGTACTCTTTACCATTCGCAACCACACCTTTTTCAGTGATCCGCTCTACGCCTTGACCTTGTGTATCCACAAGGGTCACATTCGATCGATTAAAAGACTGCAGGTATTCATCGTGGAAGCAAGGGCGTTTACAAAACTGCCTATAATAAGGCTTTAAGGCCTCGGCAGTTTCTGAATCATTAACCACAGTATCGGCACGCGCCCGAACTTGTTGCATTTTTTGGAAATCTGCCAGCTCCATTTTTTCAGCAAGTTCTGTTTTGGAAAGACCAGAATTCTTTTTCTTTTCTATTTTTATCAATAGTAGAAGGTTACGGATTATTTCAGTCCAGCCATCGTTCACCAAATCCTCATCAGTTACGCCACCACTAACAAGGGTGTTAAAATTATCCATACGATGTTGATGCCAACCGGGTTCCAAGGAATTAACCCACTCCTGGTCAGTTGGCTGGTCGTTACGCACATCGATAGACGAAGGCGTACGCTGGAATACATATAATTCTTTAGCCGCTGCGCCAATATGTGGCACACATTGAACAGCAGTAGCACCCGTGCCCAAAACGCCTACACGCTTACCTTCTAAACCAGTCAGATTACCGCTGGAATCGCCACCAGTATAACCGTAATCCCAACGACTGGTGTGAAACGAATGGCCTTTATAAGTCTCAATGCCGGGAATACCGGGCAATTTTGGGCGATTCAATGGACCGTTTGACATAGCGACAAAGCGCGCCTTCATACGATCCCCCTGATTGGTATGTATGGTCCACATTGAGCTTTCATCATCCCAATGCATCTCAGTCACTTCAGTTTGAAAACAGGCGTTATCGTACAAATTATAGTGACGCCCAATAGCCTGGCTATGTGCCAATATTTCAGCACCATCGGAAAATTTGCGCTTAGGCATATAGTCCAGCTCTTCGAGCAGAGGTAAATATACATATGACTCAATATCGCAGGCCGCACCCGGGTAACGATTCCAATACCAGGTACCACCAAAATCCGCGCCTTTCTCAATCATGCGAATGTCTTTTACACCCTGCTCTCGCAATTTTGCACCGGCCAACAAGCCGCCAAATCCACCCCCAATAATTGCAACCTCTACTACATCTGTTAGCGGCTCTCGTTTAATTTCCTTTCCTACATAAGGATCTTCAACATAATGGGCAAATTCACCCTCCACTTCCTGATATTGTTGATTACCGTCATCACGAATTCGTTTATCACGTTCCGTTCGATACTTCTGACGTAGTTCGTCAGGGTCAAAACCCAAATCCAATGCTGAATCGCTCATAATGTAAACCCCTCATATAGTAAGACTCGCTTACAACTTTCTCATAAGCGCCAATGAGAATGCAACTACAACACATTGCAAGCACAACACGCAGTACACTCAATCCAGCGAAAGTCGTATATGCTTTGTTTTTATCAGAACTGAGCGAATTGTTGAGTGTGGATTTCCAAGGTAGCACTGGTATAAATTTTATGATACTTACAAACAAAAGGAGCTAAATATGAAACTAGAGGGAAAAGTTGCCATCGTAACAGGCGCAAGCGCCAATATCGGAGGCACGCTGGCAAGGGGACTGGCTCGGGAAGGAGCCAAAGTAGCCTGCAACGATATTAACCCCGAAACTGCTCAAAACACAGCCGATATGATTGTGCGTGAAGGCGGTGAAGCAATGATAATTCCTGGAGATGTTACCGACGAGTCCTTTGTTAAGTCGGCGGTGCAACAGGTTATCGATAAATGGGGGCATGTAGATATTCTGGTCAACAATGCCGTCAAGTTCATTACCAAGGGCATCCTTGATATGAGCACCGAAGAATTCAATGAGCAAATGCAGATTATTACTACCGGTGCCTTTTTGTTTTCGAAATACACTGCTCAGGAAATGATAAAAGCCGGCAACGGCGGTGCAATGGTTAACATATTGTCCACGGCTGCGTGGCAAGGCCAACCCGGCAATATCGGTTATTGTACCGGCAAGAGTGCAATGATTAATTTCACGCGATCAGCAGCCATGGAGTTTGCGGAGCACCATATTCGGGTAAATGCAATCACGCCAACTGCCACTATGCCAGACGATCCCGCCAAACGAGCCATGATGGATAATTACATTGCCTCTGGAAAATGGAAAGATCAGAAGTTCCCGCTGATTATGCCCTTCACAGAAGTTGCACCCATGAAGGAAGTGCCTGGACCATCAGACTATGTGCCCACACTTATTTTGCTGGTTTCAGAAGACGGCAGAATGATAAACGGCACCAACATCTCTGTTGATGCTGGTGCAACGGCAAAATACTGGTTGTGGAATCCGAAATAATAAGCAGACAATTGAGAGATAGGCGTGTCAAGAGAGCCAGGATAAACATCCACCGATTTAATCAAAACCTGGCTCTACTTCCGTGCTTTTTGATTTTTGCTCCCTGCACTTTGCTCTGATTACTGTCCCATGCGATAGCTGAGGTCAAGGCCGAACCGGCGCGGCTCCCCCCAATGCTTGCTAACAGTACCTGTGGGAGAGGGGCCACTGGAAAAATCATGAGCTGAGCTGAAGTATTCCCGGTCCAGCAAATTGCTACCCCACAATGACAAAGAAGTACTACCACCCGGAAAATTGTAAGTAAAGCGCGCATCCATCAAGCCATATTTACCCTGCCGCGAGGTAGGCAACGTTTCAATAGTCCCGTAAGTTCTACCTCGAAACGACCAGCCCAAATTTGCAAAATAACTGCCGCCATTTCCAAACACTGCAATGCGCTCCACACTTATACTGTAAGTATAAGGTGCACCATCGATGGCTTCCATGCCAGATAGATCACGTATAAGAATACTTTCCTCAAAATCTGGCGGAGGTCCAGTAATATTATCTGCAACGGTAAATTCTTCGTACTCCCCGTCAAGCCAGCCAAACGATGCCTGCACACTCCAGCCATCTCCGAACAACAGTGAAGCCTCTCCCTCCAAACCGTAAAGTACTGTCTCTTGTGCGTTGATCAAATCAGCAGTCGGATTACCGTCTACCAGGCGAGACACTGTCAATTGCTGCTCTTTATAGGTATTGTAAAATCCAGTCAAATTCAGCAGAAGACGTCTATCCAGCCAGGTGGATTTCAACCCGGCTTCCCAGTTCCCAGAGCTTTCTGGCTTGTATGCCCGCATGCGCACATCCTGGTTAAAGCCACCGCTTGAATAGCCCTCGCTCCAGCCACCGTATATCATCACATCTTCATTAATTTTGTAGCTAAGAATTGCCCGCGGCGTCAACTCATTGAATTTCTTGCTTACTTCACATGTTGTACCACCTTCTGGCAAGCCACCATCCGGACAAATCAAGCGAGGATCAGGAATGCCCGCAGAAAGTATCTCGGTACGAACAAATTCCCGGTCGTCTTCACTGAATCGCGCCCCCAGAGTCAGCGATAAATCCTCTGTGAGAGCAAATGTACCTTCTCCGAATACTGCCCAGGATGCATTTTTTGCTTCAATTGTGCGCACACTACTGCCACCAAATTGTATAGCCAGAGCAAAGTCACCCAATGTGGAGAAACCAGGAATGCCTGAAGGGAGACAAAATACTGGCCATACTGCACAGTCTGGCGCTTCAACGCCGCGAAAAAGCGGGACTTCCAAATAGTTTGCAGCGTTTTCCTCAAACACATGGGCCCCAACAACCCATTCAAGCCGATCCTCGAAAGCACTGCCCGCCAGGCGCAGTTCCTGGGACCACTGATCGCCCCTGTTATCACGTACGCCCAGCACCTCCAAAAATGAAGCACTGCCAACAGTATCGCTGGCAAAACCCCATGATCCATTAAAATCTTCTATTTCCCGATAAGAGGTAATAGAAGTCAATTCTGCAAAGTTCAAATCAATGGTCATATTTAAAGACACACCCCACCCATCAACATCACTGTCTGCAGGATCGTTTTCAGATGATTTGTAGGGTTGAGTCGCGTTACAGGTATCCCGAATTTCATCATAGACACCAAATATAAAGGCAACGCTTGGCAATAAACTGGTCGCCAGTGCACCGTTATCAGGCTGCGCCCATTCACAACTACCAAGACCACTTTTTTCTCTTACCCGCTGCACATCTGCAATAAACAAGGCATCAAACTTATCATTGGGTGCCCACAGTGCCGAGAAGCGCAGATTTTGAGCATTTTCATCGTTCCAGTCTTGCCCAGTACCGGTATTTTCAACAAAACCCTCTGATTCTCGGTGCTGAAATGCCAATCTCATTGCCAGATCTTCTGTCACTGGAATGTTCAACATACCTTCAAAATGCAAAATATCGTCATTACCCGCGCCAGCAGTCATTGCCCAATCCAGTTCCTCCTAGGGTTTATTGCTAATCACATGAATCAGCCCTGCTGTGGTATTTCGCCCAAATAAAGTACCTTGAGGGCCGCGCAATACTTCCACTCGCTCAATATCCATCAAATCAAATATCGCACCCTGGGGACGACCCAGATATACACCATCTACATAGATACCAATTTTGGGGTCCTGGGTAGGAATCCAGTTAGTTTGGCCAATGCCCCTGAGAAACACACTCGCAGAGTTTTTATTGGCAACCGACTCCTGAAAAGAAAGGTTGGGGATAATTCGACTAAGATCTCGCATGTCTTCAGAAACACGACTTATTAACTGCTCACCGCTAAAGTTAGAAACAGGTATGGGTACGTCCTGAACCGACTCCTCTCGTCTACGCGCAGTAACGAGGACTTCTTCGATTATATTTCGAGCCCCGGTTTCCGCCCTGGCTTCCAATGGCAATATCAGTAAAACTACCACAAGTAAAAAGGTACTGTAGTTTATCCTTTTCATAACTTCCCTTATCCACGGTAGAAATTTTTTAAATGTAGATTTCTCGCCTTGTACCGCTCCTTATATCCATTCTTTAACGCTGTTCCTTTGCCAGAATGTTGTTGGATATATCCAACAATGTATATTTTTGCACGTTAAAGGTAGCAGATGCAAAACCTGGCAAGCTCCCGCAACCTATTAAGTATGCCATTCAGCAAAGCAGCTAGACTATCTGCGGGAAAATCACCACCCTAAAGCATAGCACCAAAGAAATTTCTGTCCTGCTTGAGGGAATAGTATTTGACCAATCAACCCTGGAATCATAGTGCTGGCTCAACATCCATCACCCCTGGCAAAGCGTCTCCCTCTGCCGACAGCAAACTCTCATATTCAGGACGAACAAGAGGTGTTGGAAACACCACCTCCATAGGTTCCGGGATGCCTTGCGCGTTGATGATTTGCGCATGCTTTCGCATCAACAGCCGGGGTTCCTCGACACCACAGGAATGAGAGATAACGCCCACCTCAGAGGATAAGTTCTTTGCAAAATTGGCCACTCGCTCAGACTTGTCAGCAGGATCTAAACCTCTTTGCAAGGCTATGTTATGCGTTGTGATACCTGTCGGGCAGGTATTTTTATTACACTGCAAGGACTGAATACAACCCATGGCAAACATAAATCCGCGCGCAGAAGTTATGAAATCTGCTCCCATACTCAGCGCCCAGGCTACATCAGCCGGGTTAATCAATTTCCCCGAGGTAATCACCTTAATACGGCCTTTAAGGTTATATTCGACAAGCTTATCCACTACCAAAGGCAAACTGCGACGAATAGGTAAGCCCATAAAATCGATTAAACTCTGAGGTGCCGCTCCCGTTCCACCGTCGGCACTATCAATGGTGATAAAATCCGGAGCATATTCAAAACCCCGACGATGGATGGTCGCGAACATTTCATCCAGCCAGCTGCTTTCTCCGATCACAGACTTAAAACCCGTAGGCTTTCCGGTAATTGTGCGAATGTGCAGAATTTTATCGAGCAGATCATCTATACAATGGATATCTGTATGTCCATTGGGACTTATAGAGTCTAAACCGGCTGGGATACCCCGAATGCTGGCTATCTCTTTGGTGACTTTTGTTCCCGGCAAAATACCCCCTTTGCCCGGTTTGGCACCCTGACTCATTTTTATCTCAATCATTTTCACTTGCGGGTAGGCTGCTATGTTTTTTAGCTTTTCATCAGACAGACCGCCATCGGGAGTACGCACACCATATTTTGCAGTACCGATTTGAAAGACAATATCGCAACCTCCTTCCAAGTGATGCGGAGATAAGCCTCCCTCGCCAGTATTCATCCAGATGCCCGCTTTTGCCGCTCCAGCAGATAAAGCACGCACAGCGGGCGCCGATAAGGCCCCGTAACTCATGCCCGAAATATTTACCAGAGACGCTGTCGTATAAGGCTCCTCCGCAAAATTTTCACCAATAGTGATCGCAGCAGGTGCTTGTGCATCCTCACTTAGAATCGGGAACAAATCATTCAAATACAAAATGTCCCCGGGTTGGTTCAAAGGGCGAGTCGAACCAAAAGCCACGGTTGAATCAATATTTTTTGCAGCCCGGTATATCCAGGAACGACGGGCACGATTAAACGGCAGTTCTTCGCGATCCTGGGCAAAGAAATATTGTCTAAAAAATTCACCCATATGCTCAAAAAAATATCTGAAGCGCCCAACGATGGGATAGTTTCTTCGGATCGTCTGCTTGGTTTGTGTCACATCTGCAAGATAGAGGTACGTAAGCACCAGTAACCCTACACCCAGAAAAAAGACAAAAAGAAGTGCGCTAATCTCCAACACGTTGATAGCAAATGTTTTTAAAAAATCAATATCCATGACTCATAACCCCCTCTTTCTATTTTTTTAAATTCGACCACTCGCTACTCACACAAATAAGTATCATTGCCCTAATCGACTTGTGAACCAATTTTGGACTATCTATAAAGACCCTCTATATTGATCTTTGTCCAGGTTTCTATTGGATCAGCTTGCCACTAATCATAATCATGTTGGTAGCAATGTTTTTCTGCCCATCTGCAAATTGGTTGGGTAGCAATTGCCGCCAGGAGCGAAGAATTTACTTCCGAAAGAACCATCAGCAGCATCGAAAGACTCACGGTCATTAAAAGCATTCTGCAAGAGCATGGTAACTATGAATGGCTCACCAAAAATGAATCCGCTGCATCAACCACCGCATAGTAGGCATCAGCCCATTTTCCCCAAATATCTGTTCTTACATTCCCAATATACCGATACTCACAGTTTTTTGAGACCCCTGATCTCCATATCTCATTGATTTTTAATAAAATAATATTTGGCACATTCTATGCTATGTCTTAAGAATAGAAATTATATAAGCAATAACGCAAGGAGAAAGCCAATGAGACAGCACCTACCCCCTTTTACCCGGGAAACAGCCTTGCAAAAAGTTAAAGCTGCAGAGGACGCATGGAATAGCCGCGACCCGGAGCGGGTTGCCGAAGCCTATAGTGAAAACTCCGACTGGCGCAATCGTGACAACTTTTTCAGTGGCCGTGTGAAAATAAGGGACTTCTTGAAGAAAAAATGGGAAAGAGAGCTGCACTACCGACTTATGAAAGAGCTGTGGTCATTTGCGGACAACCGCATATCAGTACGCTTTGAATATGAGTGGCAGGATTCAAATAATGGACAATGGTATCGCACACATGGAAATGAACACTGGGAATTTGACAAACAAGGTTATATGCGCCGCCGAGATATGAGCGCCAACGATATTCCTATACTTTCAGAAGAGCGCCGCATTGGAGTAAATGCAGAAACGAAAACTTAAATAAAGAACCATCAATCTAGCAACGTAATAAAAATACGGAAAGAATCATGTTTATCCTTTATACAATACTGCACACCATTGGACTCATAACTTTAAACAATTTTCATAGCTTAGGTAAGAATATAGAACGAAAACTGTCGAGTATTATGTGCCCTCCAATTAACAACGATTGGCTAAATGTGAACACACAGAAGAGCCATTTCGTTGGCATAATTATCAAAGTTATTGCATTAACCACACCAATGACCACGGTTGCAGCCCTGGGGCAAACCACTGCCAGCATTGCCATCGGTATGGGATTACTGGCTTTAGCACGTACTTTGCGAACGAAGGCATTTGTCTCTTGCTCATCAAGGGATCACGCATAAATCCGACAACAAGGAAAATATCAATGATACTGAAGCAAATTAAGTATTTTTTTGCCGTCATAAAGAATTATGCAAAAAACGCAATCCAGCGCCTTTCGCAATACGCATGAGACGCCACTGCTCATGATCCACGTCAATTTCTAACAATGCCGGACGGAGACGAGTCGCTAATTTTGAATCCTTCTGCAATGCTATCAAACGTGATTGATCCACATAAAAACAGGCCCAGGCAACAGGCTCTCCCCGTACATAGTGCTCCAGCTTATCTGCATCCAGCATCGCCTTCTCAAATTCCCCCCCTTTCAATAATGCTTCAATAGATATTGTATAAAAAAACAGGTGGGCATGGCTGATAGAACCTTTCGCAAGCAGCGCATATCCTTGTTCGAGGAATGAATTCCTTTGCGCCATATCTGCACTACACAGCGCTTTCACGCCATAAGTTATCGCAGCCCCGAAGGCGAGAAGGTCAACACCATAGTGCTCTAAGCCCAAATCACTACAGCTGAGTGCATTTTTAATATCTCCGGAAATCCAATGCAAGTGTGCAAGCGTTGAATAGCTGTCAGCTATAAAGCGACGCACGCCAATTGACAGAGACACTTCAAGTGACTCCTGAGCCAATTCGATTGCAGCTGAAGTATCGTCCATATAGGGTGCCATGCAAGACAAGACATTTATTGTTACCAAACGATGCCGGACGTTACCCGTTATTTTGGCAAGCTGTGTAGCCGACTCACAATCAGCACTGTATCGTGCCATATCCAAATCAAATGCAGCTGCCAAGCCTCTCATTGGAATATTCGCCGCAGCAAGCGAACTCATATCGTGAGCAAGTGCTAGCTCAACACAACGATCATAATGATGAAATGCAGATTTCATCGCCCCCCGCTGATAGTTCGCATCCCCCAAACCTCCTTCAGCACGTGCCAGGGAAAACACATCGTCACTTGTCTGCGCATATCGCAAGCCATCGGTATATGCCTGCAAACATGTATCAGACTGCCCCATGGGAAATAGCGCATTGCCCAAATGATGGTGCAACTCCGCAAGCAAATAGGAATCACCTGTCACCCTTTCAATCGCTTCAGTTAGCTCGCCGATGGCAAGCTCAGATTTGTCCGCCAAATTATACAAGCGAGCCCGGCCCAACTGCGCTAATGCTTTATCGCGATCGTTCGTCGCTACCACCAGCGCTTGCTCAAAGTTCTGCACAGCGCTTTCAAACGAACCTACCGCCAAATCAATATCACCCACCATAATATAGGCCTGAGCAGCCTCGTTCGGGTAAGCCACCGCGCGCAATGATAATTTCCGTGCAATTGCCAAACGGTGGCCAGAATATTCTGTCGTGGCAGCACGCAACAGGTTCGATCCTGCCTCAGCATCCTGAGCGAGATCCAAATGCTCTGCAAAAAGCGTTAAATCACGATCCTGATACCAAGCCGCCGCTTGACGGTGGAGTTCACAACGTTCCTGATTGAGCAGGCTATGGTATATTCCCTCGCGAATCATTGCATGATGAAAACGATACCCCTCGTGACTTGCATCAAACAACAATTCCTCAACCAGTTCCGCCACAGTATGGGGCAAATCAGTAACCTTGGTCGTCAAAGCTGACAACACATCTAGCGACCCCGTTTGACCAAGCACACTGGCCGCTTTCAAAACACATTGCAGTGCAGACTTCTGACTATCTAGCCGCGATACAGCCAACGCCTGAATTGAAGCCGGTATATTTTCAGATTTGGATCCCTGACGTGCCAACTGTTCTGCAAACAAAGGATTTCCGCCGCAGCGATCCGCAATCACCAGCTGCTCTTCATCGCTTGCACCAAACTGCGCAACCAGTGTATGAATATCCCTATCCGCCAAAGGCTGCAAGTCAAATGTTTGTAAGCGCGCACCGCGGGTTTGTGCTCGCCAGCCAGGATCCAGAGCTTCACCCGGCATTCTACTCGTTACCATGAGAACTACTGGTAAATGCTGAATAAGGCTGGCAAGTCGAGCAACAAGAGCCAATACCAAATCATCCGCCCAGTGTAAATCTTCGACAAATATCCAAAGTGGGCTGACTCGCACACACATTTGCAACAGTCTATGAAGAATCTCAACCCTGCGCTCCAATCGTTCCAACGCGGATAATCCACCCACTATTCGATTCGCTGATGATGACAATGGCAGACCAAGCATATCCAATACGAAAGGAGCCATGGAGGGCTCGAAATCTTGTTCTTTAAGCCAATTTTCAATATCGCAGCTATTGTCCGTTTTCAATAATTTATTGTTTTCACGCAACAAGTGCTCACAAAGTTGACCCATGGGGTCTTTACGAACACCATTGCCAAAATCAAATATCTGAACACGCAGAGTTGCAAACCCTTCAGCCAAGGCCAACCGACCACACGTTTCTCCATAGGCTGTTTTTCCAACCCCCGCCTCACCACGAACGAGCAGAGTACAACCGTTACCAACACCACGACAACTGCCAAGAATAGCAAGAAATTGATGCACCTCAAATTCTCGTGCAATCAGAGAAACTGACTGCACTGTTTCAGGAACGTTCGCTACCAATCCCACCCCGAGCAACCGGTATGCCTGATTATCCAAAGGCACTATCCGCTGTTGCAGCCTAAGACTTTCCACTGCCTCTTTATCTAGTAAGCACTCATTCATATTGGCCAATTGCACAATTCGCTCAACTTGCAACATGGGTCCACCACTAACAGCCACCCAGTATTTCTGTTTAGATTGTAATACCGAGTAATCCACTAAAACCAAACCAAAACTCAGCCCCGCAGCCAATTTTTCACATTTAGCCAGGCATTCCTCTGCAACGAAACATGCGCGGTCAGCTTCGGTTGCGTGAATGTGGTGCAACCCAAAGGCAACTATAACTACTCCACTGGAACGGCTTACAACCGTGCCTCCTGCCTGTTCAGCTATGCCGCGAACTCTGTCAACGGTTTCATCAAATACCTGCTCTGCCTTCTCTGGGTCTTCAGGAATGCTGCACAACCTGAATGCAAGAAGTGCACACGGCCGCAGCGCACGGTTTGTAACATTCTCAACACCAGTAGCAACATTTGTACGCAACTGATTCCGATGGGATAGCAAACCTTCGTATAATGAAATAGTTGCAGGCTCCGGCTGAATGCCCAACTCCTGTTTCAGCAGTGCCTGACATGTAAGGAATTGCTTAATAGCACGACCATCCTCACCCCCCGCAATGTAATGCATCATTAAATTTCTGTACACGACCTCATTAAATGGATCCAATACCAGTAACCGCTGTGCATAAGGTATCGCTAACTTTGAATCGTCATCATGGGTATCAATTAGTGTGTGCAGGAGACTAATAAACTGTTGTCGCAAATTTTCTCTGGCCGTCACTAACCACTGATCATAACCAACGACATTTAGCTCAAATCCCTCAAGCATATCTCCGTGATACAATGTATAAGCTATATTGACATCACCATTGGTGACGTTTCGCCGAAATTCCACCAAGTCAATAACCATTTCGGAGCTTAGCCACACTTGTTCACTTTCCGCTTTCAGCAACGAGTCGTATGGTGTAAAGCACCGACGTAAATCCGACAACGCCTGCCTTAAACTATGGCGCGCACTGGTACTACTGCTCGTTGGCCATAGCAAATCTGCCAGAATATCTCTACTTATACGCCGCTCCTGCCCCGCATCCAATTGTAAAAATGCCAAGCGTGTCAGCAGTGCTTTCGACTTTTTTGAGCTGACCTCACATTCGCGACCATCCACAGACAAAGCAAAGCCGCCCAAGAGCGTTAACTGCAGCACGAATTTATCCTGCGTTGTCGCAATTTATTGCTTTGACGAATCATTGACACCTCTATTTACGAGGCTTTGACACCTTCGTCGTAAGTTAGATTCGTGCCCATAATGGGACAATCTAATAGGAGATTATAATGTACCAATACCTTGAAGTTCTTGCACTAGCCATGCTACCTGCCTTTATTCTCATGGAAATAGCCTTCGGCCGCTCAAGGACCCACCCCCCCGCTGAAGGTCCGCAAAAAACTCTTCTCGGAGGAATCGCTTACAACGCACCCAAGCTTTGGCGCTTGAATGGACTAATCGTGACCATCTTAGCAGTGTGGTTGTCTTTCCAGGTAACCGAATTCTGGGTAACGCTGACCAAAAATTTTCAGATTTTCGACTTGTCATCATTCCCCCCCCTTGCAGGATTTATTGCATCCGTATTTATTTACGAGTGGTTTCACTACGCTTATCATAGATTCATAGCGCATGGTAATGATAAGGGATGGCGCTTTGCTCATCAAATGCATCACGCAGCAGAATCTCTCGATGCCTTTGGCGCGAATTTCCTACACCCACTGGATGTGTTCGCATTCACAACAATTGGCGTGCTCGTGACCATCCCATTACTAGGCCTGTCGTTAGAATCTGCACTACTTTTAAACTTTTGGCTGGTTTTTAATGCCATGTTTCAACATGCAAACGTGGCAACCCCTCGCTGGATCGGCTTTCTAATTCAGCGGCCTGAAAGTCATGCCATTCATCACCGCCGTGGAGCCCACAAATACAACTATGCGAACCTGCCTTTAATCGACCTGCTATTGGGTACCCTGCGTAATCCAAGTGCCAGGGAACTCAGAAATTCGGAACATAAAATTGGTTTCTACAATGGGGCCTCATCACGTTGGTTTGAAATGTTAGTGGGTATTGACGTGTCCCAACCCGCTGAAAAACCTTCCACACTCATTCATCAGGGGAGTGAGATCGCATAAATACGAACCCCACACTTAATCGAAATTATACTGCGCTTTGTGATACAAAGCGCAGTATATCTTGCATTGTCCAGCGCGGGGTCAGTATTTGCGTTGCCGAGGTTAATATCTATTCTGACAGTGGAACTAAGTTGGCAAAGGCAACAGCGACTTATAAGTTAAGCCACAAATAGATACAGGAGGATCAAATCGCACGCACATCAAAAAAAACAAACACCTACTAAATATCAATTTCATCCCCTTGATAAAAGAGAAACCGTGACAAAAAGGAGGTAATATTTTCGCGGTGGATATACCCTTTGTTAGGTATAATAAAGCTCCTACGGCCGAACACTCAAAGGAATCAGGACGCCATGCGCTACCTGTATATTATACTTGCATTCGGTCTTGCTGCCTGTTCGGCTGCGCCTCCCGCACGATACACTGTATCCCATGATCAGGAACTTAATCGCGAGGGGGGTATTTTATTACTTACAGACATCTGCATTCAAAAAGATGGCATAGGTGATTCCGGAGATTTTTTTATTATCGATGAATCAAGGCGCTCCGCAGAGACCGTACTAGGCATGCTGCATGCCTATGTAGAAGATAGCAATATTCCGGTAAGAGCTGAAATTCCAACTGTTTGCGCGGCAAAGCACGGTGAAGCTGATACGATCCGAGTCGCTGACAATTTTAATGCTGTCGCACGAAATGGCACGCAACCACTGTATACCGGCGCCAACACAAAAAAAGACAAAGAATACGTGAATGCATTGAGTGTAATCAGCACCTACGCGTTTGAAAGAGCTGCCATTAAAGATGACTCTACTCCAGCTTCAAAAGGATCTAAACCGGCAGAGAATATAAGCACCATTGAATTTCTGGATGCTGCAGATGTTATTCGAGAGCGCACACATGCTTCCAGTGTTTTATATCTCGGTGTGTTAGGTACCAGTATGACCAGTGCTAAAGTCGCTGCCGGGTATATTGGAAGTGTTTTAGTCGGTACCACTACGGGCGTATTAACTGCGGGACTCGGCACTGGCTACTACCTACTATTTACATCTGGATATCAAGTATCCGGACGATTTATGGAAGGCGCGTTAATTGACCTCGAGTCAGGAAGTTTAACATGGTCAAATGCCGTAAAAGTTGGAGGAAACCCAATCAAGCCTGAAACCTGGTCGAACCAGGATGTACTGGATTTACTTTTTCATGAACTGCTATTTCAAAAAACTGCTACAAAATAAGGGACTCACTAAATGAGCGCTGTACAATTTCACAAACCACTCGTCATCAAGTACGTGCCCTGCTTACTATTCGCCTGTTCGATATTATTGGCCGGTTGCGCAGGCCTAAATAGTCAGAACATGATACCCGTTTCTGATGCAGGACTATCGGCCGCGGCTACTGGCCAAAGTATCAATACCTACCGACTAACCAATGCCGACGGCGAAGTCCTTTGGCTAAAAACCTATGAATCGGAATTCAGTTCCCATGCTTTCTCTGGTGCTACTCGAACAGTTGAAGCACGAGAAGGTAGCGTACGTGAGAACCTGGCTTCACTTTCTGAGGGCTTAAAAAATTATTGGAAAAATAAATAGCACCGATTTACCGGGTGGTCATTAGCTGTATTTATGCGATATGGAGCGAAAATACTTCTCGCCACATTAGCCATCAAAAACGGCTCGGAACTAAGCAGGTGACCCGCTAATGGCTAATTGACTATCTGGCACCAAAAATCTTTCATAATCATCCAGTAGCTCAGGGCGTTCAAAGTGCAGGAAATGCCCGACGCCCTGCACTAGCAACAGTTCGCAATCTGGTATCAGCTTTTCAGCAACATACATGTCTGCCACATCAATAATGGTGTCATCCGCCCCGTTAATAATAAGAGTTCTGGCTTTTATTTTCGTCAGGTCCACCACCTCATCAAGTCGGCCCAGCTTAAGAATATTTGCCGTATGCTCATAAAAGGACGCCGCATGCGCTTCGTTGAGTTGCTTGAACTGAGCGATAATCTGCTTTTTATAGCCCTCACCAATTTGAGCACCAAATAACTCAAGAATTAAATTTGCCCCCCCGGCATAGTCACCAGCCTCGTATAGTACCGATGCTCGTTCCACCAAATACCGCATCCCCTCATTAGGCTGCATCCCAAAACTGCTCAGCACCAAATGTTGTACTGCATTAGGATACAAGGCTGCGTAGGCAGCAGCGATAGCAGTACCCCAGGAGCTGCCGGCCAGCGCTAACTCGCCTCCACCTGTATGCGTCTCGGTAATAATTGCATGCAGTGTCTCTACCTGCTCCTCAACCGTAATCCTGGCCCCGCCCGATATTATTTTCGAGCGGCCTATTCCTGGCATATCAAAAATAACTACCGTCAAATCACCTGTGAAGCGTTTTACCACACTGCGCCATATTGCCATGGTCTGAAGCGCCCCACTAACACAGACCATTACATTGTCGTTATCTCCATATTTTCTGTATGGAACTTCAAATCGACCAATGCTCAACGTACCTTTTACTGTTTTCATATAACCCTGCGATTGTTCATGAACGCACGACCACGTGCGTCAGCCTTACCCTGCTTCCAGCCAAACCAGTGTTCAGCAGCCAGCTTGTTGCTTATACGATCTACGGGAGAAAGCGCCAGAATATTCATCAACCCCATCAAACGGCCATTCAGCGTTTGATTTGCGGCTCTGAGTGAAATACCGATTCCGGCATCCAGGTATTTAACCTCATGCCAGAATGCACTGGGGATAAACAGCGACTGCCCTGCTTCCACGACTACCTCATAGCCACGAGCGGCCTTTAATGCCGGATAATTAACATCATTCGGATCGTCAAGGTTAACATAACTACGAACCGTAAACGGGTGTTTGTGTAAAGCGGTGGATTGATCAGGAGCAAACAAGCGGATTCGACGTCGACCCAAAATAGAGGTGTAAAGAACGTGGCTCATATCTATGTCGTAATGCAGCGGTGTTATCGATCCGCGACAGCCAAAAAAACTGTATACAAACGATTGTGCAAAATTCAGCCCAACGTCAGGGAACTCAACATCTTCCAGTAATTCCGGAATCTGACGGCCTATATTGTAAAGAAACATGCGCAAATCCCGCCCTTTGCCCAGGGTCTCACTTAGAAACTCCGAAAATGGCATGACACCGATACTGTCCATGTAGTTTTTACCCGGCTCGCCAAATAGTGCGTTATAGACACGTACTGGTTTGCTTCCAAAGCGTGCGCTCAGGCTTCCTGCATTCCAGGAGTGCAATGCAGGCCAGTCCGCCGCCAGCCCACTGATCAGGAGGGGTGTATTTCGTTCTTTCAAAAGCTCCGGGAAGGAACCTGATGCGCCATCCAGAGAAACGCACTCGATTTGGCGTGTAAACAAGTTCGGTGCAAACATTTCGGTGTCACTGTCCTGGTCATCCACCTTGTGTATTCCTGATACTTTGCATAAATTAACGTACTTTTTTTCTTCATCATGAAATTTTCAGAGACATCATACTGTGCGGTAGATAATCCTCAATATAACTTTCGCCGTAAACCTTAAAACCCAGCTTTTCATACAATCCTATGGCATGTTCCTGAGCAGACATTTGGATTTCATCTATTTCTTTATTTTTCTGCATTTGACCTATCAGCAACTCCAAAAGGTTTGATGCAAAGCCTCTTCCACGAAATTCAATTAGTGTGGCAATACGTCCAATTTTTGCTATACAAGTTTCAGGGTATAAAACACGGCAGGTTATAACAGGCTCGCCATCACAATAACCTATGTAATGTTCAGCAATATCATCCTTATCATCAAATTCTTCAATGGCTGGGCATTTTTGTTCAATAACAAATACTTTTGTTCTTATCGAAGCAACTAAACCAAAATCTTTTAGAGTAGATATTTGTTTTAGTTCAAAATCAGCACTGCCCAAGATATCCCCCAAATCTTTGCTCACTTCCAATTCGATATCACCTAGCTTGCCAATATTGCGAAGCTATACCGCTTTACTAAACCAGGGAACGTTTTCAAACAAATATATCGCCAACAGAATCAATCTGGCAGCAACCATTTACAATCGGTTTACTGCCAGATCGCTTCTAACATATTGTCTGTTAGGAGAGTTCTAACCCGGGAAATTTACCTCCGTCGCGAAACTCGGCTAATTTTTCGAAATATTTATTCGCTCCCACCATGCCGCCATAGGGTTGGTTATATCGAGATCTTGGATCATGCTGTCCTTCCAGGTTGTAGTAACCCGGGGTACACGTTGAACCACCCATCATGGTAACAGCTTTAGTACCCACCACTGCAGCGGTCCATGCCATTTCAGCATCTTCGGTCGCATCTACCCGAGAAATATTGTTATCCAAAAAGTGCTTAATAAGGTGGGCAGTATGCAGGGCGCCCTCATCCAGGGCATCGGGGTAATTGGCGGTAAAGGCTGCTTGCCCATTGCCTATCAATAAGCAATTGGGGAAACCATGACTATGGATGCCAAAGTACGAGATCATTCCCTTACTCCACTTTTCTTCAAGACTGATTCCATCAACACCAATTAAGTCATAACCGGCACGACGCGTGTAGTCAGTACCCACCTCAAACCCCGTCGCAAAAATAAGGCAGTCGACCTCATATTCAACCCCATCAACAATAACGCCTGTTTCGGTAATGGCTTCAACGCCTTGACCATCCGTATCCACAAGTTGAACGTTGTCTCTATTAAATGTCGGTAAATATCGATCATCTAAACAAGGCCGCTTACACATAAAAGCGTAATATGGTTTAAGCGCCTCAGCGACCTCTTTATTTTCAACAATATCCTCTACTCGATTTCTAACATTTTCCATTTTTTCAAAGTTAGCGAACTCATAGATTCTGCCAGCATCTCCCGGTTGAACATCTGAACCCAATTCACGCATCCTTCTGCGGTATATTTTTCCCATTTCGACCCAGGCATCATCGAACTGGTCTAGTTGTTCGATCTCCCCTCGACGTCCGCCTCGTCCGCTTATAACCGCGGTAAAATCTTTTTGCCGCTGCTTTTGCCACCCAGGTTTCAAACCGGCAGCCCATTCGGAGTCAGTTGGGTGATCATTACGAAAATCCACACCCGACGGTGTACGCTGAAAAACATACAATTGTTTCGCGCTTTCTCCTAAATAGGAGACACATTGAATCGCTGTCGCACCGGTACCAATAATGCCAACGCGTTTGTCTTTCAGGCCCGTAAGTCCACCCCGGGAATTGCCGCCGGTGTAGTTGTAGTCCCATCGACTGGTATGAAAAGTGTGGCCTTTAAATTTGCTAATACCTTTTATTCCGGGCAGTTTAGGCCGGTTCAGAGGACCGTTAACCATAAGCACAAATCTTGCTTTTATTTTGTCATCACGGTTGGTATAAATCGTCCAGCGGCGGCTAGCTTCATCCCATACCAGCTTTTCTACTTCTGTTTGCATACAGGCGTTATCATAGAGCCGGTATTTTTTTGCTACATTTTGGCAATGACTCAGAATTTCCTGCGCATCCGCGTACTTTCGCGGTGGCATATAATCCAGCTCTTCCAATAGGGGCAAGTAGGTATACGCTTCGATATCACAGGCAGCACCAGGGTAGCGGTTCCAGTACCAGGTTCCACCAAAATCCGATGCCTTCTCAATCACCCGTATATCTTCTACCCCCGCTTCACGTAAGCGCGCACCAGCAAACAAGCCACCGATACCACCCCCGATAATCGCCACGTTCACTTCGTCTTCCAAGGGTGCTCGATTGATGGGGTTTTCTACGTAGGGGTCATCAATAAAATGCGAAAAATCGCCTCTCATCTCCTGATACTGTTCATTGCCATCTGCGCGCAGACGTTTCACTCTTTCTTCTTCGTACTTTTGCCTTAAATATTCCGGGTCAAAGGCTTCTTTGGTTTCACTGATACTCACGTTGCAGTCTCCTTGACGATAGGGGTATGGCTAATACTCTATGAAATTTATAGGATGGGAGTAAAGTGCTGAGTCAAATTTTCCTCCGCCGGAACATTATTCAGAGATAGTCAATATCCATAACAAGTACCCCAGCCCGATGAAGGCTTGAACATTTGCCAGCCCGTCATTTTTTCTACATACAAAATCCCACAATGTGCGGTCAAGTCATTACATGTAAAGCAATTCGTTCCGTATCCTGTCCTACAGTACGGACTAAAAAGGAAGAACTTTGCAAGACCTTCACCAATCGAATGATGATGTTACCCCGATTCTATCGGTCGTTATTCCCTGCTTTAATGAAGCATCAGTCCTTCCTGAGCTGCGCCGCCGTTTGATCCGCGCCTGTGAGACAGCCGTAGGTTCAGACTTTGAAATTGTGCTGGTTGATGACGGCTCCACCGATCAGACTCGAGAGCTATTGTGTCAATATCACCAGGAAGATCCTAGAATCGTGGTGGTAATACTGGCCAGAAACCATGGCCACCAATTGGCGCTGTCTGCTGGATTGAAGGTAGCCGCTGGTGAAAAGATTTTTGTCCTTGACGCAGATCTTCAAGATCCCCCCGAGCTTTTAATGCCTATGCTCGATCGTATGGGAGAAGGATACGACGTTGTGTATGGTCAGCGTATCAGCCGGGCAGCTGAAACCACTTTTAAAAAACGTTCATCTCATTATTTCTACCGTATTTTAAATCGGATTGTAGACATCAATATTCCCAAAGACACAGGCGACTTTCGACTCATGTCACGGCGTGTGGTCAACATTTTGAATACCATGCCCGAGGGGGATCGTTTCATTCGGGGCATGGTCAGCTGGGTGGGTTATCCGCAAATCTCTTTTCCTTATCACCGTGATGAACGTTTTGCGGGTGAAACCAAGTATTCACTACGCAAGATGTTGTCGCTTGCGCTAGATGCGATTACATCTTTTTCTACTGTTCCGCTGGCGATTGCAACCACGCTTGGCTTTATTTTTGCGGCGCTTGCCGGATTTTTCGGTATCTATACGGTTGCGGTGTACTTCCTGGGGTATGCGGTTGAGGGTTGGGCTACGCTGTCGGTGCTAGTGCTTTTGCTGGGTGGTGTACAGCTCATCCTGCTAGGCGTACAGGGAGAATACATTGGCCGTATTTACATGCAATCAAAGGGAAGACCCCTGTATGTTGTCGATAATATTCTTCGGGCTACACCCCGCGATTTAGCCGCCTCTAAACAAGATCGTCAGACTCACTCAAGTTCGACAGACGCATAATTAGGCAGCATGCAGGTGTTATTCCGTCAAATCCGCCGTTTTTTGATTGTTGGACTGATTAATACAGGAATCGGGCTATCTATCATATGGTCTTTAATGTATTTCGGTTTCTCTGCTGTTACTGCAAATGTTATTGGTTACATAGTGGGTGGCACCGTCTCATTTAATCTCAACCGGCTGTGGACTTTCGCCGCAAGCAACAGTGATGCACTCACCGTCGGACGTTTTTTCCTGTCTTTTATTGCAAGCTACTGTGTAAATTTTACAGTACTTTCTCTCGGGCTTAGCCACACTGTAATATCACCTTATATCCTTCAATGTATTGCAGCAGTGGCTTATTCCGTTTCTTTTTTCCTACTTTCACGTTATTTCGTGTTTAACGAGCAAAGATAACAGCAACATGTTACCTCTCAATTCTAGATTCACCCGCAGCGCTTTAGCAGCCACACGCGACTTTATCGAAACAAGACATGTCGCAACAGCCCTTATGCTTATTGTTGGAATAGCCATTTTCCTTCGGTTTATCGATCTTGAACGAGCAGGTTTAGCTAATTTGTTCTATGCCTCCAGCATTAGATCCATGGGTTTATCCTGGCATCACTTTTTTTATGCTGCCTTTGATCCTGCAGCAACAATCTCTGTAGACAAGCCACCTTTTGCCCTTTGGCTCCAGGTATTGTCCAGCAAAATTTTCGGATTCAATGGGGTTGCACTCATTTTGCCGGTGGCGATCGCCGGAGTCCTGGGTGTTTTAGTAACCTATGCCCTGGGCCGGCGGAGCCATGGCATCTATGCTGGCTTGTTAGCAGCACTTTTTTTAGCGGTATTTCCCGAATCAGTCGCCACGTCCAGGGACACAACCATGGACGCATTCATCATGCTACTGCTTGGACTAGCCGCATGGCAGCTGATTATAATTGTTGAAGACCGTCGGCGCTGGCTATTGGTGAGCTTCGCGGCAACCTTGGGTATTGCATTCAACGTCAAGTTTTTTCAAGCCTTTGTTATTCTACCCGCCGCCACGGTTTATTTAATGTGGAGATACCGCGGTAACATACGCGAGCTGATAGCCCCGTTGGCAGTGGCATCAATTGTCGGAGCTACAATTGCACTTTCCTGGATTGCTTTTGTAGATCTAACCCCGGCAGAAAGTCGTCCACTGGTGATGAACGACGCATCGAACAGCGCGATGGGCTTGGCTTTTCGGTACAATGGTATTGAACGTGTGATATCTCCAGAATCAAATCCACTAGTATCGGTAATTGGAAGTTCAGGTACGCGCCGAGCACTCGGAAAGTCAGCTAGATATGGGATAGGCGGTTCCGGCCCCCTTCGACTACTCACGCCCTCAAACGGGGCTTTACTCGGGTTTGGCATCTGCCTTGCACTGGGTGGAATATTCATTGTGTTGATGAGGAACCGCTTTTGGTTATTTGAAGGCCCTGGGCTATTTTGGAGTCTGTGGCTATTAACCGGCGTTACGTTCTTTAGCATTTCTCATCGAGCACCCGCACATTACACTGAATCCTATGTGCCCGCTATTGCTGTCATGGCCGCCGTCGGCCTGATCGAAGCCTGGCGTGCTTCAGGCCCAATATTGCGTATAGCTGTATTTAACAAGGTGCCAGCTTCTTTGATGCTTCCGAGCATATGCGGCTTGTTACTTATATACGCAGGAGTAATTTATAGCCGCATACCGACCATAGGCCTACTGGTTCTTGTTACATCGGCCATGGGCGGTATAACCTTGGTGCTCTCTGTCCTTCCTTCGATCAAAAGAACACCAATGTACAGTACTGTCGCAAACAGCTTCACTATTGCTTCTATTTTTGCCGTTATGTTGATCACCTCATTGTGGATCGCTCTGGAAGCTCCGCGTGGAGGGCAAATTACCAATCCCAATCCCATTACCTATTTATGGCATAAATCACTGATAAATACTGAGTCTCTTCGCGTCCCAACCCTGGACGTACTGGAGCGATATGCAAATACTCTACCGCAAGCCAAATATCGATTCGCTATTAGCAGTATAAATGATGCTGGTGAAGCTATTGCCAATACAGGCGCATCTGTACTACCCATTTGGAACAACTACACGAATACACCGGTGTTATCTAACGAGAAACTTAACTCTCTCATTCTCTCCAAACAGGTGCCAGTGGTGCTGGTTTATACCTCTCTAGAAAATAGAAAAGAATTCAGCAAAATTCGAAATTTATTGTCACAGCATTGTCACTCAGCAACTTTTCCAGCACTCGGTTCAGCATGGTCTCTGTGGGATTGTCACTCACCTTAGGCGATTTGAGAATACGCTCGCTTTTACCATTGAGCCACTCACAGAGAGGATCTTGGCTGCGTTTGCAGTCTTCCGGAATAACAGGTATCTTCACTCGCTCTTATAAAAACACTAAAGAATCGAGTCGTCTAAAAAATGAATGTTAGAACAGATACCTGCCCCTGTGATGGTCAATATTAACCGGACAAACGAAGATTCAGCAGCCTAGATTCATTTATTTAAATCCAACTTAGACTTTCAAATTTACCATCCCAAAAACACCATTTGGGACGAAGAATTTGTTTATTCGATAAACTCTATCCACCAAGAAGGTTACCGTCCATGCCCTTACCTACTCCTGCACCACGCAGACATTTGCACAATAGATCTATCCACTGTGAGGGCTACCTGCGTGACGATGGCATGTGGGATATCGAAGCACGTATCATTGATACCAAAACCTTTGTCGTGAACAATCGCTGGCGCGGTGCCTTGAAGATTGGTGAACCCATTCATAATATGGCCATGCGCTTGACCGTAGACAATAAATTCACCGTCCGCGCAATTGCCGTAACGATGGATGATCAACCCCATGAAATATGTAGCCATATTCTGGAAAATTTTCAAAGGCTGGTAGGAGTGCGGATTGGCCCAGGTTGGACGAAAAAAGTGAAGCAGCTGTTAGGCGGAATTGAAGGCTGCACCCATCTGGTGGATCTCCTGGGTCCAATAGCGACGGTTGCATTTCAGGTAACTTCTGCTGAAGCCATGGATATGGCCAGGACTGAACACCCCGCTTTATACCCCGCGGTAGACCCGAACTCGACCAAAAAACCTTTTGTACTAGATGGTTGTTACACCTGGGGCAGGAGTAGCCTCGCGGTCAAAGAAGTTTATCCACTGCACTATGTTGAAGCCAAAGAGAGTAACTAGCGCTCAACCGGAGCAGTTGAACAATAGCGAATCTTTTAAGGCTGTTAGACTCAGACTAATCCAGCGTTTTTATTACAATATTGCGGAATTTGACAATCCCTTTACCAAACTGGAATCCAATAGGGCCATTTTTAAATACCTTGTCTTCCGCCGTAACGATGCGCTTACCGTTAAGAATAACTTCCATCTCTGCTCCCCGTGCAATGATTTCATAACTATTCCATCGATTGCCAGTTAGTACTTTATAGAGAGGCGGCGCTAGATTAACGATGCCGCCAGTACGGTAAGTTTGATCAGGGCGGCTGTCGTAAATATTTATTTCATAGGCGTTTGTAGCAGTGATATCTGAAGGATCGCTAACCCGAATGAATATGCCACTGTTTGCTGATTCATCCACCCAGAATTCAAGTTTAAGATGAAAGTCCTGGTATGAGCGCTGGGTAACCAGCATTCCTTGGCCACTGTTCGCCTGGACCACCCCATCAATCACCTGCCAGTTTGCATCACCCAGTGTGTTCCAACCACGTAAATTTTGGCCGGTAAATATACGCTCAAAAGTCGCCGTCTGATCCAGCGTAGAAGGTGTTTCTCCCAGTACGTGACTGTTTGCAGAGAAAAAAAGCAATAATATGCAAAATACCTTGTCCAGATTTTTCATAGCAGACCCTTGTTATGTTAAGTACTAGATGACACCACTGTAACGTACAATTGCTCATCGGTGGAATAGACTCGTTACAGAGCAATATACTCAGCAAGCTCAGCTGTTTACCGGGAGTCAACCCTGGTATGGCCCCTAGTGTTGGACGTTTACAAGTGCACCGATAACCCGAGCAGACCTATATACAATAAAAGAGTGGTTTTCCAGTACATATTTAGCCATTATCACCTGCGTGCAAACTCAATGTGATGCGCACAATTTTCATATTTAGCGTTCCATGTCTGTCACGCTGATCAAATTTGATATCAATCAGCGCACATTCACTAATCGCCCGGTTTTGTTGATAAACACAAATGAGAGGGGAAGAAGCAATATGTCAGCCATAATCAATGAATACACACACATGACCGGGCACGATCCCTACAGCATTCCGCTGGAAGATTACGACGTGTCTCAAAGAGAACTCTATCGGACAGACGTGATTTGGGGCTTTTTCGATCGAATGCGTAAGGAAGAACCCGTCCATTATTGCAAGGATTCAGAATTTGGACCTTACTGGTCGCTGACCAAATACAAAGATATCATGTCGGTGGAGACAAACAATAAATTGTTCTCATCTGAGCCAGCAATATCTGTACAGGACCCCTTAGAAAATTTCGACATAAAAACCTTTATTGCCATGGATGAACCGGGGCATGGTTTCCAGCGCCGCACGGTACAGGGTGTCGTCGCTCCCTCTAACCTGGCACGGCTTGAACCTATAATTCGTGACCGGATTGGAACAATTCTCGATGCCCTACCAATGGGAGAAACCATCAACTGGGTGGAGAAAGTTTCCATTGAATTGACTACACAAATGCTGGCTATATTGTTTGATTTTCCTTTCGAACAACGCCACAAGCTAACGTTCTGGTCCGATGTAGCAACAGCCGTACCCGGCCCTGATTCAATCATCAAAAATGATGATGAGCGTATCGAGATCATGCTGGGCGAATGTATGCCCGCGTTTATCGAATTATGGAATGAACGCGTGAATCTACCGCCGAAGGATGACCTAATTTCTATGATGGCTCATGGTGAGGCGACCAAAGACATGCCGTTTAATGACCCAATGGGTTTTATGGGCAATTTGATTTTGCTCATCGTTGGCGGAAATGATACCACTCGAAATTCCATTTCCGGTGGAACACTGGCATTAAATCAATTCCCCGACCAATATCAAAAGTTACGCGAAAACCCTGACTTAATTCAAACCATGGTGCCAGAAATTATACGTTTTGTGACACCACTCTCGCACATGCGACGCACGGCATTGGCAGATACTGTAATAGGCGACAAAAACATAAAGAAGGGCGACAAAATTGTAATGTGGTACATGTCCGGTAACCGCGACGAGGAGGCTATTGAAAACCCCTATGATTTCATCATTGATCGTGCAAGGCCTCGTCAGCACTTGTCTTTCGGCTTTGGTGTACACCGCTGCATGGGTAACCGATTGGCCGAAATGCAACTTCGTTTGGTATGGGAAGAAATTGTGAAACGTTTCTCCTTAGTAGAAGTTGTTGGTAAGCCGGTACGTACCGATTCAATGTTCATCCATGGTATTACTGAATTGCCTGTTCGTTTGCATGCACTGTAGTCTTATCGGAAATATATGCTTAGGAGCTTCCCAGGGAAAGCAGGTTTGAAACAGGGTTATAAAGCTCCTCCAAATAAGTAATGTCTTCTGCTTCCAGGGATATTTCCGTAGCCCCAACAAGATCATCTAGCTGCGCTATTTTTGACACGCCCACTATTGGCGCGGACACTTCTGGTTTCGATAATAGCCATGCCACGGCAATCTGCGCCGATGACTTCCCATATTTTTCTGCCAATTCTCCGACCCTGGCTGCGATATCAAAGATCCGCTCACCATGATAAAGTGATTCTGTTCTCGCTCTATCCTGGCCGGTGGATCTATCAGTACTACCCGCGGAAAAACTGCCCTTATAGGCACCCGTCAGAATACCCCGAGCCAAAGGAGACCAAGGGGTTAAGGCGATGCCGTTCTGTTTGCAATAGGGATTCATTTCCCTTTCTTCTTCACGATATACCAGATTGTAATGGTTTTGCATCGAAATAAATTTTGTCCAACCATTAAGCTCCGCCGTAAGTTGCAGCTCAACAAACTGCCAGGCAAACATAGATGAAGCGCCTAAATAGAGTACCTTTCCAGCCCTGACCAGATCATCCAAAGCCCGTAGAGTTTCCTCAATGGGCACGTTCGCCTGACCCGGCACACCATGGGGGTGACGATGGATAACCAGCTGATCAATGTAATCATGCCCCAATCGTTGCAGACTTTGCTCAACGCTTTCGATAATGTGTTTTCTAGATAGACCACCATGATTGGGACGTCTGCTTAAAGGCATGGCAACCTTGGTTGCCAATACATATTCATCTCGCGGCAGAAGTTCTTTTAGCAATTTTCCAACAACTTCCTCACTGGCACCCACGCCATACACATTAGCACAATCAAAATAATATATACCGCGGTCTATCGCTGCCTTGAATATTTCCCGACTCTCGTCAATACCTAGCGTCCAGTCACCTTGATGACCACGACCCGGTTGTCCAAAATTCATAGTACCAAGACAAAGCCGCGAAACCCGCAAACCAGATTTTTTTCCAAGCTGAACTGTTTCTAACATGAAAATTGCACCCTCTATTCATTAGTCACCCAGATATGGCCGAACCGTTGATAAGATCAAAGGTAACATTTGTACCAGCCGCCTTATCCCCTTCCCTTCTGGATTCACGGTAATCTAATCCTTTTCTCGATGGATATGCAAC
>JAHRWB010000178.1 GCA_019090385.1 Pseudomonadales bacterium
CTGCCAGTTAGATACTGGAAGGGCGCGTATTGTGCCAGAAATCTATCCCGGAGCAAATACTGTTAGTGGTTTTATGGTCCTCAAATTGCAAATTTATTACTTGAATTCGGAGCAAAAAAAACCTGCCAGGGGGCAGGTTTTTTTATTCTGGTCAATTTGTCGATAAATTTATGCTATTTTTCTTCGACGTATTAAGCCAAGTCCGATTAGACTTGCAGCAAGAATGCCGAAAGTACCGGGCTCAGGTACACCTGCATTAGGTGAATTTGCAATAACACTTGCGATAACATTGATGTTATCTAGTGTGAATTCATATCCGCCACCGATACCAGTAAAATTAACACTGGTGATATTCGCAAATCCACTGTCAGCTGAAAGATCCTGATAGTGGTAGGAAGATACATTATCAGTAAGATCAGCCATCCAATTAGCAGCCCCTGCTGTAATGGATACTGCATCTGCCCACAAATGCCCCATATTAACGTATGAACCACCTACGTCCAGGCCGAGAAGGCTAAATGCGCCACCGCCGACTTGAGACATGGTGACGCTTGTTGGAGCACCCATGGCTAACAACTTGATGTCACCAGCTTCGACTATATCTGGGTCATTATTAATGAAAGTATTTCCGTAGTCAGTGGTGAATATGTAGTCACCAATTTGTACAGAGCTAAAGTTACTCGGTGCGCTACCGGTAAAGTCGATAACTGTCGGATCTGCAAATGACGTTGAAGCCATAAATCCCAAAGTAGTAATCATTACTAGTTTGGTAAGTTTTTTGATAGTGCTCATTATGTTCTCCTTGGATTTAAACTGCTCGCCAAACTCTTCACATAGGTGACTTATTTGGAGTGAGAGAATTTAAACACTACGTCACATACTTTGATGTGGTAGGCATGTTTAGAGGATGTAACATAAATGTAAGCGTTGCTGATTAAAGCTAGGTTTCAGTGCGAAGAGGTTAGTAGAAGGCGATAGCATTACTTGTTAGGATTTTGAAGATTGCTGGTCGCTGTGATGGGTAATTAGTATTTGAAGTGAATTAGCAGGGGTGTTTCTTAATAAGGTGCGAAGAGTTGATTGTACGGTAAGGTGGGTCTATATACATGATACTCCTAGGAGACATAATTATTCCCTCAGATAGGAAAATTCGTGCAAGCGGATGATAAAAAGGGTTTAACAATGAGAAATTACCGTTATGCATAATGAAATGATCGGTAGCATTAATAGTACGTTGAAAATCAGCGAGTCCAGATTATCTGAAGACTATCCCAGATTGCTCTTCAAAGAGAGTGGCGAAGTAGACATGCGCGATTTGATCCCGAATTTTAGAGAATTATGGGATTATACAAAAGAGAAAGTTCTCGCAGCTGGGGCAGTTGAGTTTGTTATTTTCAATACAAAAAAAGTTGAGTTATTCAGAAGAAGTTTGCCAAATGACCTGGTAGCTATCGTAGTGCCGACATTCAATTTGGAAGCCTTTATCAACGAGACACTTTTGTCTCTCAAAGCGCAGAGCTATTCCTCACTTCATATTATTATCGTAGATGATTTCTCGACAGATTCTACCAGACGCCTTATTTTAGAATTTATGAGTGCAGAAACAGATAATTTGGCTGTTTCTTTTGCACAAATCCCCGTAAATATTGGAAACCCAGGATTTACACGGAATTTTGGGTTATTTAACCTGCTTATGCCTCATACTGACTATATTGGATTTATGGATGGAGATGATCTCTACGCAGTTGACAATGCTCTGAGTAAGTTAGTTGGAGCATTGCAAATTAATCGTCAAGCTATAGCGGCAGTTGGTGATTATGATTGGATTACTGAAATTGGGGAGCTGCTGGCAGCGCCTGATAGCATCAAAAAGGATTTGAGGGGCCAGTATTATTGGAAAAATAATCGAGATTTAACGTGGAGCAATCTGGCGTCTGGTCGGCTCGGTCCTTTCCATCTTCAATGCCTCATGGTCAAAAGAAATGCACCGTACATACCCTATCGTCCACTAGGTGAGGATGCAGAATACTATGCTCTTCTATTTGCTGAATGTGCAGCGAATCATCGAGAGTTAAATGAAATGGTTGTTCCAGTACCAGCTCTCATTGCACATTATAGAAAACGAAAGGCTAGTATATCTCAGAAGAAAGGCTCTATAGCGTACAATCCTCCGGCGAGGCTTCAAGAGATTCAAGAACGGTCTACCATTGTCCCTCCATATTACTATTTAGCTAAAGTACCTGAAAAATACATTACTCGAAAAATGATTTCTCAGTGGGTAGCAAGGCGTTTAACTACATTGTTTTTTCGTGATTTAAGGAGCCAGGGTTTGCGACAAGCTTTTGTGCATGTGAAAGTTGCTTTTCTAGACTCTAGAATTCGAAAAATTGATCTGATTAGAATTCCCATTGCCAAATTATTTTTGATGTTTATGGCGATAAATTTGATTAGCAGTTTGAAAGATAAAGTCATTAAAAAACGGTGATCAGGAAAAAGTGCGTCTCATCGCATATTATTGGTAGTGTCAAGATTTTGTTAGAGTTATAGAGAGGTGTTTTCTGAATAAAATATTTGGAGTAGGGTTGCCGAAAAGCGGTACATCTAGTCTGCACAGTGCGCTTTCTAGGTTGGGATTTTGCTCTAATCACAATCCCGATGATCGCAGAACAGAAGAGGAGCTGCGACATGCGAATTATAGACTTTCAATACTGAGTAAATATGATGCTCTGATGGATACGCCCATTCCAGCGGTATTTGCGCAACTTGACACTGCTTGGCCGGATTCAAAATTTATTTTAACCACTAGGCCAGTGGATGAATGGATAGAATCGACTCGACGAGCGGGCTTTAATCAATCCTACGCACAACCCAAAAAGGGCTCTACGGTTGATTTTTATAATAATCTGCTTTTTGGATCCAGTGTATTTAATGAAGAGCGCTACCGGTGGGTTTATGAAACGCACCACCGCACAGTGAGCGAATATTTTTCCGGCGTGAAATCAGACCAGCTGCTGACACTGGATTTTGGCCGTGGAGACGGATGGAATGAGCTTTGTAATTTCTTGGGAAAGACTGTTCTGGAGGAGCCTTTTCCGCGGGCTAATGCGATAGATGCTCGGATTGAGTTAACTCAGCTTCAGAAGAGTTTAGTTGGTATGTTGGTTTCATGCGGTATAGATTATAGATGGTTGAGAAAAAAGGGGCGATCAATAAGGTTAAAGCTTGGGGGAAAATAGCTTTAGCAACTGGACGCTGTCTTATTCGTAGACTCGTTCTACTGGATTAAGTTTATTCAAGTTACTGCTGCTTTTCTAAGCGAAGTTACCTGGTTTATACGGTTTTATGAAAACAAACTGCGCTGGGGTGCACTATGTATTTTTGATTTACATTTAGACAACAATTAACAGTTGGCCCTCGCACCTATTCAATGAAATTCTTGATAGAATTTACAATTGCAGGGTAAATACGAAATCAGTATTTTTGTCACAAAACAGGATTTTTGTGGAAAACCTATCGTTATTTGAATTGGGTAATCTATGAAATATAGAAGCAACGCCGGTGTATAAAAAAGTACCCAGAGAACAAAAAAATGCGCACTAACACATCGTAACAATTTGCTATTAAATTGATGTGATAAATAAATCTGAGGCTCACCGGCGTTGCTTCTA
>JAHRWB010000179.1 GCA_019090385.1 Pseudomonadales bacterium
TCCTGGGTCTGGGTTTTTTCAGCTTCTGTGGCGTGAAGATAGTTGGCCGGATTATGTAAAAACAGTAGTGCTAGCGTAAGCAAGAGTACTAGCGTTGTTTTACGTTTTGTTGGAAGTGATGTGAGTCTCATTTCACGATTGCCAGCCTAGGCTTTTCGGTTTATCAAGCTATGTCCGGACATTTCCTGGGGGACATCAACATTCATCAGATCGAGCAAGGTAGGAGCAACGTCCGACAGACTGCCATTTGTGTTGAGTGTTATGGAGGCTTCCTTGGAACTGGGGCCCACATATATCAGGGGCACGGGGTAGTTTGTGTGCGCAGTGTGTGCCTGACCTGACTGAGTATCGTTCATACGCTCAACATTGCCATGATCTGCGGTGATTAGGCACTGACTGCCGGTATGGCGAATTGCTGCAACAATTCTTGCAAGACAAGTATCAAGTGTTTCTACTGCCTGGATTGCAGCATTGAGTATACCCGTGTGTCCTACCATGTCACCGTTGGCATAGTTGCAGACGATGACGTTATATGTGCCGTCATTAATTGCATCAACCAGCTGGTCCGTCACTTCTTTGGCGCTCATTTCAGGTTTAAGGTCATAAGTGGCAACATCGGGAGAGGGTATCAGGCAGCGAGACTCTCCTTTAAAAGGGCTTTCACGCCCACCGCTAAAAAAGAAGGTTACGTGCGCATATTTTTCCGTTTCGGCTATTCTCAGTTGGCTATAACCGAGCTTCGAAATGTACTCGCCAAAAGTATTGTCCAGTTGCTCCGAATCGAAAGCCACCTGGGCATCTATTTCTTCCGCATACCGGGTGAGCGTTACATATTGTGCCAGACTTGGAATGCGCTCGCGCGTGAATGCACTGAAGTCTGGCTCCGTAAATGCCCGGCTTATCTGACGTGCTCTGTCGGCTCGAAAATTCATGAAGATTAAGACATCTTCATCTTCAATGGTTACCGGGGCTTGTCCCGGTTTATGTATGGCGGTTGGGGTAACGAACTCATCATTTTCATTGCGGGCGTAGGCGAGCGCTAATGCCTCCTGGGCCGAGTTAGCGTGAAAATCAGCTTTTCCTGTAGTGAGCAGATCGTATGCGCGCTTTACTCGATCCCACCGGTTGTCCCTGTCCATTGCGAAATACCTTCCTGTTATTGAGCATATCGGAGAGTAAGTGTTTACTTTCAATGTTTCTTCCAGTTTGCCTATGGATGCTTCTGCACTGCGTGGTGGTGTGTCCCTGCCATCCAGAAAGGCGTGTACGTGGACGGCTTGGTTGCCGTTGGCCCTGGCCATTTCGATCATGCCCTGAATATGCTGCTCATGGCTATGCACGCCCCCGGGAGATAAAAGTCCCAGAATATGCACAGCACTATTGCGTGCCTGGGCGGCATTGAGCGCCCGAAGTAGCACTGGGTTCTTTCTGAAACTGCCATTTTTTATACTGTTGGATATTCTGGTAAGGTCTTGGTCCACTACGCGGCCTGCACCCAAATTCATATGGCCTACTTCAGAGTTGCCCATTTGCCCGTCTGGTAGTCCCACATCGCGTCCCGATCCGGATATCAGGGTATGTGGAGAGCTGTTCCAAAGAGTATCCCAAGTGGGGGTTTGGGCTGCGGAAATGGCATTGCTATCTGTGGAATCACTGTGCCCCCAGCCATCCAGTATGATTAGCAGGCTGGTTTTTTGTGGCTCACTTTTATAGGCTTTTGAAGCAGTAGGTGAACCCGTATTTAAAGAAGCGTCAGACATGAGTAAATCTATATTGGTAATAAAGATTGGCGCATTCTAATCGCAATGTACCTGCGCCACCACTTGAGACGTGTATAATCCGCCCTCCAGGAAAACCCTTCGTTGGACAGGTCACAATATATTCATGGATACACTGATTGAATTTCTCAGTAATCACTTCTATTTGGCCGGCGCTTTTGTCGTGCTTTTGGTGCTCTTTATCCGCAATGAGACATCCCGTGGGGGGCAAGGTGTCAGTCCCCAGGAATTGGTTAATTTGGTCAACCATAAGGATGCAGTAATACTCGATGTACGTGAAAACAAAGAGTTTGCCGAAGGGCATATTGTTAAATCTGTTAATATACCTCATGGATCTCTTGATAAACGGTTATCTGAGCTGAACAAATATAAAGAGAAACCTTTGGTGGTTGCCTGCAAAATGGGCCAGCATTCAGGGGCTGTGGGCACTGTGCTGCGTAAGGCGGGTTTTGCGGAGGTCAGTCGCTTATCCGGTGGTATCACTGAATGGCGGAATCAAAACTTACCGCTTGTAAAAAAGTAGTTTCGCCAAGCGGTATTAAATTTAGACATCGCTCGTTCGATGATTACTTGTAGGGAGAACTAAAAGTGGGAGAGCCAGCCATAGGCAATGAAGAAAGTGCCAAGGGTGCCATTCAGATCGAGCGGATATACATAAAAGACCTGTCTTTTGAGTCTCCGACTTCGCCCCAGGTATTCCAGGAAAAATGGGAGCCGAAAATACAGTTGGATATTAACAGTCGCTCCCGCGCGCTTGCAGAGTCTCATCATGAGGTGATGCTGACTGTTACTGTGAAGGGCACCAATGCTGATGACGGTGTGCTTTTTATCATTGAGGTTTTGCAGGCAGGTATATTTAAGCTGACGGGACTGGATGAAAATCAGCTCAAGCGTGTATTGTCCACTATGTGTCCTGCCATTTTGTTTCCTTACGCACGGGAAACTATCGATGGCCTGGCTGTAAAGGGCTCCTTGCCGCCGCTGGCACTTGCCCCGGTGAATTTTGATGTATTGTATGAAAATGCACTTGCTCACGCCGAGCAAAGCGACCCTGCCACTATGAACTAGCCTGCCTGGTTAAAGCCCTGCTGGCGCCAGGCCTCAAACACGGCCACTGCAACAGTATTGGATAGATTCATGCTTCTGGATAGTGCCTGCATTGGAATATAAACACACTGTGCAGTAGGTAAGCTGGCCAGAAAATTGCTGGGTAATCCGCGGGTTTCAGAACCAAATATGAGAGCGTCTTCAGAATTGTACCGAACGTTCGTATAGCGCGTTTTCCCCTTTGTACTAAAGGCATAGATATTTTTTGGCTGAATGGATTTTAGTGCTGAAACCAGAGATACATACTGTTGAACGTCAGCCCACTCATGGTAGTCCAGGCCGGCACGTTTCAGTCGCTTGTCATCCATTTCAAAACCCAGAGGTTCGATCAGGTGGAGTTTGCAGCCGGTATTTGCACATAGCCTGATGATATTGCCGGTATTTGGTGCGATTTCTGGCTGATGTAGAACGATATGCATGGAGTCAGTGTAATTAAATATTGAGACGAGCGAAATTCTAATGTTTTTCTATACTAAAAAGTAACTGGCTCCTGGAATTTCAGATTGCGATTTTTCGAATGGCCCTTTTTAGTATCGCGGCCAAAATCATTTTGTTGTGCTTATCTGTCTGAAACGGCGGTGGCTATTTCCTGCCCGGCTCAGAGTTCTGCATTGCCCCAGGAGCAATATCTTAGCGGGCCGGAGCATTTTCCTATACCAGAAGATGGTCGCCCCCATGTCTTGTTCAAGGCAGATCCTATACTCCCAAAAAATGCTTCATCGCAGAGCGACATGGCGCAAGTACTTACTAATCAGGTACGAGAGTTGGGGCTTGTTGGGTCTGATACGAGCGTCGTATTAGGCACCGACTATTACAACTTAAGCATTATGGAGCGGCCAGAGGTGGCCGAGGATGAGGTCAAGGATGCAGTGCGCTGGAGAATGCAGGACAATCTTGAGTATCCTGTCGAAGAGGCTGTGATCGATACCTTTGACATGCCAGCATCTGCATCAATAGGACGCCAGGACATGGTGTTTGTTGTGGCGATAAATAAACATCAACTGCAAACATTGGCAGACGCGGTTTTGTCGGCGAAATTGTCAATAAGTCGGATTGACGTTACGGAGATGGCGCTGCGCAATATCACTGAATTATTGTCCATGGAGGGAGAAGAGTCCATAAGCCTGGTTCGCATGACACCGCGCTCAGGGATTATAAATATAACCGAAGGCAATAAGTTATTCCTGTCGCGAAGACTTACCGGTCATACCGGCGATATTCAGGAAAGCGAATGGGATTCCTTTAAGGAAAGTACATTGCTGCAGGTGCAGCGTTCAATGGATTATTACCAAAGTGCCCTGGCCCAACCTCAGCCTTCGCAGTTGTTGGTTACAGCTACTCAAGATTGGGAGCGCAGGATTGTAGCGTATTTTGATGAGATGCTTTCTATTCCTGTGACATCTTTGCATGAGCTGCTGTGTCGAAGGTTGACTATCACTGCATTTAATCCTGCCCCTATTCATCTGGATATCGCTAATCTCAATGTGGAGGATACGCGTGCTTTGGCGGCAGCCTTGCCCTCGATAGGAGGGGTATTACCGCTGCTTGAAAAAAATAGGGCGTCAATATGAGTGTATCAAATAGCCTGGCAGAGGATATACGTCAGGAAATAAATTTGTATTCTACAGATCTATTACCCCCCCGCGTAGTTTTTAATTTATCTGATGCGGCGATTGTGTGTAGCTTGTTTTTGGCATTGCTGGTTATCCTGACGATATGGGATCACCTGGACAAGAATGCTCTCCTGGAGTCCAGAGATGAATTGCGATCGCAGCTGGAAAGTATTAGTAATCTCACTGAAAAAGTACGAGCAGCAAGCGATATTGGCAGGCTTCCATCTATAAAACACGAAATAGGCACGCTGACCCAGGAGAGGAACAAATTTATACATCTATTGTCCTCACTGGTAAATATTGAGACCTCTTCCGGGGGACAGTTTTCCGGGTACATGAGGGAGCTTGCTGAGTCGAGGGTTGATGGTGTGTGGCTAACCAGTATTAGACTAAAACATGGGGGGGCGCATATAGCACTTGAAGGAAAGATGTTAAAGGCATCACTCCTGCCGGATTTTCTGAATCAATTGTCCTCGGGAACACAATTTCATGGTCACAAGTTTGAGCAGTTCGAAATAGTATCGGAGGAGCCTTCTGTTCTTGGTTTTTCTATGCAGGGGCCCTACCAGGATGTTGGTATCGGCATTGGGGGGACTTGAAGATGCTGCTGGAAAACCTTTTGTGTCGTTATGAAACATTGAATATGCGGGAGCGTGTATTAGTTGGCATTACCGTTTGTGCGGTGACCTGGTTCGGCTGGCAGGTACTTGTTTTTGACGGTATGAATACAGAAATTTCTGGGCTGCAGGCACAGATAGACAATATAACGGAAAATATTAGTACAGAAATAAGTGAACAGAAAAGTCTTGAGAAGGCTCGGCATCAACTGGATTTTGGTAGATTGCAGGGCGAGCGCGTAGCACTGCTGGCTAACAACGAGAAGCTAAGGGTGCGTTTGGACTCGGCTATGGGGCAGTTTATCGAGCCTGGTCGCATGCCTTCCGTATTAAAAAAACTGTTGGGTTCTCATGATCGCCTGAAGCTGATTCACCTGGTAAGTTTGCCGGCGATCTCTGTAGGTGAAGGTGAGGGCGAGAAGGGGGGGCTGGATTCTGATAAAAACCGTAGCTTGTATCGACACGCTGTGCGGTTGGAATTGGAGGGTGAGTACTTTGATTTTCTAGGATATATAAATGATCTTGAAGCCAGTGGGTGGCATTTTATATGGCGTGAATTACAGTACAGTGTGATTGACCACCCCATTGCACGAGCAACATTGACACTTGAGACATTAAGTGATGACAGAAACTGGGTGGGGGTTTAGGTGTGAAGTTGAAGTGCATGTTAATTCTTCTGGCTGCTATTGTACATGGTGAATATTTCTCCCAGGCTATAGCAAAAACGCCGGGGTCAGCTGCCCTTCAGGATCCGACCAGTCCATATGTTGGGGCCGATTCACTACGATCCGATTCAAGAGGTCTCCCTAAGACAGCGCCTGAGCTTACTTCGATATTGCTTGGGAAACAGCGCAAATTTGCCGTGGTTAATGGTGTCATTATGGGTGAAGGAGATGTTCAAAAGGATGTTGTGCTTATCAAGATATACCAAGATAGCGTGGATGTACAAATGCAATCAGGTGTTACCCGTGTATATCTTGATCAAGGTGGAATGTACAAGGAATCAGGTAATTGAATACTTTTTCTGCAGGGATCTTTTGCGCGATTAACTATTTTTGGGACTGGTTTCGAGTTTCGCATGCTTTGTTGTTGGCAGGGCTTATGAGTATTACAGCTTGTGCTACTTTTAGTCCGCAAGCTGTTCGAAATACGGATGGTGTAGATGAAATTATTGATGTTCTTACAGAGTCTGTCGATGCCATGCAGTCGGCAGATAGTGAAACTGAAGGAGCTCAGCTGGATCCAGATTTATTGGGGGTATTGCTGCCTCCCCCTGGAAGATCTGGGGAAGATAACATTGAGCGTTTTTCGCTGAAAGTAAATAAATTACCAGCAAATGAATTTTTTCGAGGATTGGTAAGAGACACTCAGAATAATATGGTGGTGCACCCTGATGTGAAGGGTCAAATATCACTGGATTTAAAAAATGTTTCGGTCGATGAAGTGATGGAGATCATGCGCGAAGTGTATGGCTATGACTATGTCAAATTGTCAGATACCTACCAGGTATTTCCTGATGTACTGCGTACACAAATATTTCATGTTGATTATTTGAATATAAAGCGCTCCGGTTTTTCTGAAATGCAGGTAAGTGCAGGTAAAGTGAGTGATGCCGGAGCCGGTGGTAATAGTAATGTTGACGATAATGGGGAATATTTTGCAGCGGGTGCGGATAGCGCGGGTGTTGTTGGGACCTCGGTAAGTACCTCTACGGAGTCCGATTTCTGGTCCAGTATTCAGGCGACACTGAGTATTATCGTGGGCGATGCGCCTGGCCAACGTGTGGTTGTTACTCCCCAGGCTGGATTGATCGTAGTTAAAGCTAAACCCGCTGCGTTATCGGCAGTTAAACAATATTTGCAGGATACGCAGGAAATATTGCATCGCTCGGTCATTATTGAAGCGAAAATACTTGAGGTGACGTTAAAAGAAGGTTTTCAGGCGGGTATTGACTGGCATACCTTTGGTGATGCATCTGGAGGTGCGTTTAGTCCTGTAACTACAGTTGATGAATTTGGCAATATATCCATTACCAATGGCAGTGAGCACTCAGTAGCGGGTGAATTTTTGTCAGGGTTTCCGGCAGACTTATTTAACCCCTTGGGTTCGGGCTTCACTCTAAGTTCATCTTTTGGGGACTTTGAAGGCGCAATTAGTCTGTTGGAAACCCAGGGTAATGTGCAGGTATTGTCCAGCCCAAGGATTTCCACCATAAACAACCAAAAAGCAGTTATTAAGGTGGGCAATGATGAGTTTTTTGTTACAGATATTGCAGTAACTACGGTGACTGCTGGTAGTGCGATTAATACCAACGATAGCCCCGAATTGACGCCTTTCTTCTCGGGTATCGCCTTGGATGTCACGCCTCAAATAAGCGCAAAGGGTGAGGTGATATTGCATATTCATCCAACGGTAAGTGAGGTTACTGAGCAGCTGAAACGGATTAGTGGAGAGAATGTTCCCCTGGCTGCCAGCACAATCAGAGAATCTGACAGTATCGTTCGGGCTATGGATGGACAGATTGTAGTAATCGGTGGGTTGATGCAAAACAGCAGTGCCGATCACAATGCGGCGGTTCCAGCCTTAGGTAAATTACCTTTATTCGGTCACCTGTTTCGTCAGACACAGCAAAAAGGCGTTAAAAGTGAATTGGTTATTTTGTTAAGACCAATAGTAGTTACACCAGGGGGGCATACCAAAGCCCTTGGTTCAAGCCTGGAGCGGGTAAATAGATTGCGCGCTCGAATGGGTGCGAGTGAGTAGGGCTTTCAGAGCTTAAGGAGTGACATATGATATTTGGAAATTTGGACACGCCTGATAAGACTGTTACAGAAAATGGTTCAGTCATCATCCGCTGTGCAATTATATTTGCCTTTTGGTCTTTAGCAATGGCTTATATTTTGAGCAACAGTGCCGCGACGAATGGCGTTGAACAAAGTGAAAGCGTCAAGGTTGATAATGCTGGAGTAACTTGGAGGTTTGCACTGCCTGAAGTACCCGGCACCAACGTGTTGGCGAATTTGGAACCAGAATATTTTGCGCAGCTTAAAATCGACTCCCAGGTTATGAATGGCAGTTGGCAACCCGCGGAACAAACTCTCAAAACAGCAGTTGTTGATAGCGAGAGAAAAATAGCTGGTAGTTTTGATCACGTGAGTACAATGCCTATAAAAAGCACATCGGAAGGAAAGCCAGCAAGGGAAACACACAGTGCTTCAGAACCGAATGACATAGGAATTGGAGCGCATGCTTCTGAAGATGCTCGAGGCTATCCCCTGGCAAAATCTGCTAATGGCACGGGTTTTAAATCCCTTGGTTTGAGTGTTCAGAATGGTGTTACGGCACAAAATTCGCAAACGCCCGCTCAACGACACGACTTGGTGAGGCAATCACAGCCTGGGGTAAAAACTGCCGCTCGTTTGCTGATATCTTCACAGCGTTACCAGGCAGCATCTACGTTATTAGTAGAAAATCTGCCAGATATTCACAGTGATTCAGAACACTTTGCACTGTTGGCCGTAGCCATGTTGGGTGAGGGTGAATTCTTAGCTGCAATGGAAATGTATACCAGTTTGCTACGCTTAAAACCGAAAAACCCTCAGTGGTGGGCAGGTTATGCCTTGTCGTTGGAAAAGATGGGTGATCTGGAGTCGGTAACGCTGGCCTATGAGGCATTGCATCAAATTACCTATGAGGGGTCACAACTGCGAATGCTTGCTCGGCAAAAACTCAAGCAGTTTCGTCGCGCTTAGAAATACTTGCTTAGTGGAGTTTTGGATAGAATGTTTGGGTAGTGGAGCTGATCAGTGAAGCTGGATATGGACAGTACAGATTGTTTGGTTGGTCATTACGATGATGCATGGTAAAAAAATCAGGATCGGTGATCTCCTTGTCAGTGCGGGGGAA
>JAHRWB010000180.1 GCA_019090385.1 Pseudomonadales bacterium
ACGATTTCACTACTATCCATCGCTTGACTGGTAAATGCCGCCAGAGTAAAAAAAATAACAAAAATAAACCGCCCCAGCGCATGGCGATAAACAGACAAAATTGAAGACTGAAGCGAGTTTTCCCCACTCGAAAAATTATGTGCTCCAATTTCGGTGTCCGAATCCATATTTATACTCAGTCTGTGTTAGGGTTAAGCGTCAATCGGAATCAATCAACCCGTACAGTTTACCTGGATAGCGCCTGCGGCGTAAGGAGCACTAGCGACGTATAAACAGCCTGCGGCGTAAGGAGCGCTAGCGACGTGTAAAGAGTTCGCGACTCTTGAAAAGTTAGCGACACATAAACAACCACCATAATCAGAACGTATCACGCACCACATTAATCACATTACAGAATAACCCCAACCAAATGAACCCGGCGCCACCCCAACCTTACGTCAAACTGCAACGATCGAAAGGAAGCGTACGCCTGCAATTTAAATGCAGAGAGTCTGCGGGACAGCGTAAAACCGTACTTGGCGAACTGTACCAGGAAGGATGTAGCAAAATACGCTTCCCCCTGACAGACAACAACCAACCCTTTGAAGCGGTGCTCATAAATACTGCAGGCGGCTTAACCGATGGGGACGAAATGTCCTGCTCGGTGGACTGGCAGGCACACACCCAGGCTCTTGTTACCAGCCAGGCCGCCGAGCGCATCTACAAATCCAGACAAAAACCCGCCATTCTAAATACCCGGCTGCGTATTGCTCAATCCGCCCAGGCCTGCTGGATACCCCAGGAGAGCATAGTTTTTGACGCTGGCCGGTTTCGCCGTGAAACCGAAATCCATGTCCATTCCACTGCCTCCTTTCTCGGCGTAGAAAGCCTGGTTTTCGGGCGCGCAGCAATGGGTGAACTTATGCAGGAGGGCAGCATTTTTGATAGTTGGCGAATATATATCGATGAAAAACTGGTGTTTGCAGACACTCTGGAAATTGATAGCGAGCAACATGGTTCAGTGCAGGCCTTTTTGAATCAACCCGCCATCGCCAATGGTGCGTCTGCAATGGCAACACTGGTTTTTGTCCATCAAGATTGCAAACAATACCTCAATGACATAAGGGATGTGATCGATGCAAGCGAGATAACAGGTGGTGCAAGCTGCCTGGGACCGCTCATTTTAGTGCGTTTGCTGGCATATAATGGCAAATTCCTGCGTGAAACTATTGTGCAGTTGTTTAACTCAATTCATCAACAAAAGATCGGCATTCCTCGCGTTTGGAACTGCTAGTATTGCATCAGAAAATGGAGACTAGAAAGTGAAGCTCACCCCAAGAGAAAAAGACAAGCTGCTCATTTCAGTTGCTGCCATGGTGGCCAGACGCAGACTGGAGCGCGGTGTAAAGCTCAATCACCCCGAGTGCATCGCTCTGATATCAGACTTTGTAGTTGAAGGAGCGCGCGACGGCAGGACTGTAGCAGAACTGATGGAGACCGGGGCCAGGGTAATAACGCGAGACCAGGTTATGGATGGCATCTCCGAAATGATTCCTGATGTACAGGTCGAAGCAACATTTCCCGACGGTACCAAGCTGGTTACTGTTCACCAGCCCATTCGTTAAATCCCATAGGCTAAAAAGGAGCTCTAAAGTGACCCCAGGGGAAATTATTACAGCAGACAACGACATCATACTTAATGCTGATGCCATACCCACCACAATAAACGTTGCCAATACTGGAGATAGGCCCATCCAGGTAGGTTCTCACTATCATTTTTTTGAAGTGAACCCGGCGCTTTCTTTCGATCGCAAACAAGCTCGCGGTCAACGCCTGGATATAGCTGCAGGTACAGCTCTGCGCTTTGAACCCGGTCAGGAACGCGAGGTCACACTGATATCTTTTGGCGGTGCTCAAAAGGTCTTTGGGTTTAATCAGAAAGTAATGGGAGAACTATAATGCCTGCAGGTATTAAACGCAGTGTATACGCTTCAATGTACGGCCCTACCACCGGAGACAAAGTCCGTCTGGCCGATACAGATTTATACATAGAAGTCGAGCGTGACTGTACAAGCTATGGTGAGGAAGTGAAGTTTGGCGGCGGCAAAGTTATTCGTGACGGGATGGGGCAATCCCAGTTAAGCCGGAGTGAAGGTGCTGTAGACACCGTCATAACCAATACACTTATTGTCGACGTTACAGGCATCTATAAGGCTGATGTCGGAATTGTCGATGGACGTATATCCCGTATCGGAAAAGCCGGCAATCCTGACATACAAAATGGCGTCGACATCATTATCGGACCCGGCAGCGAAGTTATTGCCGGCGAGGGAAAAATTTTAACCGCCGGGGCCTTCGATGCCCACATCCATTTTATCTGTCCGCAACAAATAGAAACCGCTCTCATGTCTGGAGTAACTACGATGCTGGGGGGTGGCACCGGTCCGGCAACGGGTACCAATGCCACAACCTGCACTCCAGGTGCATGGCATCTGGGACGCATGTTGCAAGCCGCCGATGCCTTTCCCATGAACCTGGCCTTTTCCGGAAAAGGTAATGCTTCCCTGCCCATTGCCCTGGAAGAGCAGGTAATGGCTGGCGCCTGCGCCCTGAAGCTCCATGAAGACTGGGGCACCACACCTGCAAGCATAGACTGCTGTTTAAGTGTCGCCGATGCACTGGATGTACAGGTGATGATCCACACCGATACATTAAATGAAAGCGGATTTGTGGAAAATACCATCGCAGCATTCAAAAACCGCACCATTCATGCCTTCCATACGGAAGGTGCCGGCGGCGGGCATGCACCTGACATCATAAAAGTATGTGGCCACAAAAATGTTATTCCATCCTCTACTAACCCTACCCGGCCTTATACGGTCAATACCATTGACGAACATCTGGACATGTTAATGGTATGTCATCACCTGGACCCACGAATCGCTGAGGATATCGCCTTTGCAGAAAGCCGGATTCGCAAAGAAACGATCGCTGCCGAGGACATTTTGCACGACCTGGGTGCTTTTTCTATTATCGCTTCAGATAGCCAAGCTATGGGGCGTGTAGGCGAAGTGCTCATTCGAACCTGGCAAACAGCAGACAAAATGAAAAAACAACGAGGCGCCCTTGCACAAGAAACAGGCAATAACGATAACTTTCGGGTTAAGCGTTATATCGCAAAATATACTATCAACCCGGCCATTGCACATGGCATGTCTAATCATATCGGCTCAGTAGAAGAAGGAAAACTGGCCGACCTGGTACTGTGGTCACCTGCCTTCTTTGGCGTTAAACCGGATCTGGTACTGAAAATGGGCAGCATCGCCGCCGCACCCATGGGCGACCCCAATGCATCTATACCGACCCCGCAACCGGTACACTACCAGCCTATGTTTGCAGCCTACGGCAGAGCCTTAACAGAAAGTGCGGTCACTTTTGTTTCACAATCTGCGCAGGATGCTGGTATCCGCGACACGCTTGGACTGGCAAAGCAGACATTGCCGGTTAACAACACCCGCGGTGGCATCAGCAAAGCAGATATGGTGTTAAATAATTATTGTCCAGATATCGAAGTTAACCCGGAAACCTATGAAGTTCGAGCTGATGGGGAGCTACTAAGCTGCGAACCCGCTACCGAATTACCCATGGCGCAGCGCTACTTTTTATACTAATTCTACTATTTGAATACCTGACACAGGATAGAACACAGTGATCAGAGCCACACACATTGAAGAAATTAACCAAGCCGCCGAGTCTGAGCAGGATATAATCGAACTGGATTTTGATCTGCGCCATCGAAGGCGCATGTCCATGACAAGTTTCTCGGGCAAACAGTTTTTACTGGATTTACATAAAGCCACAGTGCTAAAGGACGGCGACCTGCTGGCTCTGGATGACGGAAGCTACATAACGGTGCGCGCCAAAGCGGAGCGCGTAGCAGAAATCACTGCACTGAATACCCAACATCTCGTTCAAATTGCATGGCACCTGGGCAACCGTCACTTGCCTACACAAATTTTAGAGCACAGCCTGCGTATTCTGGATGACCATGTCATTGTAGAGCTGGCCCAGGGCTTGGGTGCACAGGTAGAGATTATAGATGCACCATTTCAACCAGAAGGTGGTGCTTATGAAAGTACCCAACCTCATAACCATGGCCATGGTCATGTATGAGAACCGGGCCCTATTCCAATTGCTCTCCTGGATGTCGCCTTCTTATCCGGTGGGCGCATTTACTTTCTCACAAGGCCTGGAAAACGCAGTGGAAACAGGTCTGATAAACGATCTCACAGATACCACGAAATGGATTAGTAACTTAATTCGATACGGCAATGGCCATGCCGATCTGGTCTTTTTAGCCATGGCGTGGGAAGCCGCGGACGACAAAGAACAACTCTCCGAATTAATAGAATTTGCAGAGGCATATCAACCTACATCCGAAGTTCGCCTTGAGACCAGCGCCCAGGGAGCTGCATTTCTTAAAATCACCAGAGAAGCGTGGCCGTGCGATCAATTTTCACAGTTTGACATGCTCGATCACTCCCAACATTTATATCCAGTGGTAGTCGGAGTTGCTGCCAAAGGGCACGCTATCGGGAAACATTCAGCAATGCTGGCATTTGGGCATGCCTATATTGCAAACCTAGTCTCGGCCGCAGTACGACTGGTTCCATTAGGACAAACTGATGGACAATGTATTATTGCCGAACAAGAACCATTGCTAGCAGATACCGTACAAAGTGCCATGAGCTCAACCTTGGGGCAGTTATCGAACTCTACAGTCATGGCAGATATCACATCCATGCGACACGAAACACAGTACACTCGTTTGTTTCGCTCGTAAAATAGTTTTTATACAGGAGCACTTGAAAAGGTTATGACAACAAATGGTCCCTTACGGGTTGGAATAGGTGGGCCGGTTGGATCCGGTAAAACTGCGCTAACCGATGCACTCTGCAAATCTATGCGTGATACCTGGTCTATGGCTGTCATTACCAATGATATCTATACCCGTGAAGATGCAGATTTTTTACTTCGCTCCGGTGCATTGGATGCTGAGCGTATTATCGGCGTTGAAACTGGTGGCTGTCCGCACACAGCCATACGCGAAGATGCTTCCATGAACCTTGCTGCCGTTGCTGATATGAGCCAAAAAATTCCCGAGCTTGATCTAATATTTATAGAATCGGGTGGCGACAACCTGGCAGCGACTTTTTCTCCGGAATTAGCAGACCTTACTGTGTATGTCATTGATGTATCCGCAGGCGACAAAATTCCACGCAAAGGCGGGCCAGGTATCACTAAATCCGATCTGTTAGTCATCAACAAAATTGATCTGGCCCCAATGGTGGGTGCTGATCTGGGCGTTATGGACAGAGATTCAAAAAAAATGCGCGGCATACGCCCCTATTTATTTACCAATCTAAAGGATGGATCCGGCGTTGCCGATATCCGCAATTTTATAGAGCAAAAAGGTGGACTAGGTGCCTAAATCTCCAAGTTAATTGCTGAGCGCTGCAAGATTTTTCTGCACTAGCTCATCTAGCTGTGGTATAAATCGCATTCGGTGGTGCCCTATGGGCTCAAAATGGGAACCCGGTTTAACTCCGGGGCTGTACCCGCAACTGTATGTGGATAGTTTATTACTTGATCAAAACCACTGGATACACAACATGTATCCGGGAAGGTAGTAATACGCAATAACCCGCAAGCCAGGAGACCTGCCACCAAGTCGTTGAACCTCGACCGGGTAAGTCGGTGGCAGCGGTATTTTCCGTATAGCGACATAAATGACGTATGCATTACGTTTTCTATCATTGTCCTATAAGAGGAATACTCGCTAATGACAAGCCATAACCCTGAATTACCCACTTTAACTGGCACAACCAAAACCTGTTTTTGCACTGCCCTTTTTATTGCCCTCATGCTGCAGGTCACTCCGTTATCCTATGCTTTGGAAGCTACCTCGAACTCGGAAGAATCATTCCAGCAAGCCGTAGAGGAACTCACCGTCTCCGCACTGCGTATCAAAAACACCCCGCGTGAAAGCGGCACCAGTCTGACTGTGATCACCGCGGAAGATATCAAAAACCGGCAATATACCTATGCCTTGGATGCAATTGCCGCAGTCAGCGGGGTAACTGTTAATCAAAATAGCTCTTTCGGTGGACTAGCCAGCATAAGAATTCGGGGTGCCGCCGCCGCACAAACCCTGGTACTTATCAATGGTATACCGGTAAACGATCCCTCCTCTCCGGGCAGTGGATTTGACTTTGCAACGCTGGACATCGCCAATATCGATCGCATAGAAATACTCAAAGGTCCCCAATCAACGCTTTGGGGCAGTGATGCCATTGGTGGTGTTATCAATATCATCGGAAAAGAACCACAACTGGGCATACAGTTATCTGCATTTGCCGAGGCCGGCTCGTACAATACTGTGCGCAGTGGTGCTTCCGTTGGCGCCGCAAATGAAACGGCAAACTATCGCCTGGGTATTTCATACCAGGATACAACCGGCATATCAGCTGCTGAGAAAAAAGATGGCAATAACGAAAAAGATGGGTTTGAGTCACTGTCACTGGATGCACGAGGTGGCCTTGATCTCGGGAAATCCCAGCTAAAAGGCGAGCTACGATATGTGGATTCAGAAAATGAATTCGACGGATTTGTCTTTCAAAATGGCGACTTCGGCTTTCAGGATACTGACGAGCACACTGAGTCAAAAGAACTAAGCGGCCATATAACTTACGCCTTCCGTTTATTCAGTGACCAGCTCAGCAACGATTTAAAACTGGGATATGCTGAAATAGAACGGGACAATTTCAACAACGGTCTGCTTGGCTTCTCTGCCGAAGGGCAGCGTCTGATCATGCGCTACCAAGGTGACATCAGCACCAGCAAAAACACTAATCTGGTATTTGGGCTCGAACGTGAAGAAACTGAATCTCAGGATGACAAAACCAGCATTAATAGCTACTTCGGGCTACTTAAGTTTAAGACCCTGGATGCACTATCGCTCACTGCTGGCCTGCGCTTGGATGATCATAAAGAATACGGCACTGAAACTACCGCGAGTTTCAATGGCGCGTACTATGCGACGAACACTATAACCATACGAGCCAGTTGGGGAGAAGGGTTTAAGTCCCCAACATTATTCCAAACAACTTTTTTCTGTTGTGGCGCAAGTACTCCAAACCCAGATATCAAACCAGAAGAAAGCGAATCTTTTGACCTGGGCATCGACTACCGAACAACAAAGGGGAACGGCGGGCTTTCTTTGAGCTATTTTGATCAGCATATCCGCAATCAAATCGACTTCTCCTTTGCTTTAGGTTCCTATGAAAACATTGCCCGCATTAAATCCAAAGGCGTGGAAGTTAATGGGTTTTATGCCTTTAGCGATGCTATAGAACTTTCCTTCAACTATACCTACATCGATGCAAATGATGGCGCGGGGAAAAAAATTGCTCGATTGCCTGAGAATACGGCTGAAGTGGAGTTGCGTTGGACATCAAACGAGCGCTTCAGCACCACTTTGGTTGCCCGTTACAATGATGAGGAACTGAATAGCGCCGGCACTGTAGATGACTGGATACGGCTGGACTTATCTGCATCGTTTGCGATTACAGATGATATTGATATATATGCCCGAATTGAAAACCTGCTGGATAAGCAGTACCAACAAGTCCTGGGTTACGGCGCACCGGGGTTTTCCAGTTACGTCGGCCTACGTTGGAATCGCTAGGCCAAACCGCTTTCAAAGCCCTTAGGCGCAAAATAAGCGCAGTTGAGACAATTCTGTGGTATCTACTTATTTTTCTTTCGGTACAATACTTCTACGATTAACAAATGATCAGTAGCAGAAACCAGGAGAAGACATGAGATACAAGCATATATTAGCTGCACTTGATACCACAGACGATGCTACCCATGTATTGGAAGCTGCCCAACAGATGGCAAAAGATCACAATGCCCTGTTGTCTATAGCCACCGTGGTTAAACCGCTACTACAGGTATATGGCGGACTGGAGATGAACTCGGTTTCTACTATTGAGCAACAGGCATATGAATATGCCACCACCAAGATGAAAGCCCATGGTGAACAAGTAAAACTTGAAAAAGATCATGTGTATGTCATGCGCGGCTCACCAGCCAACGAAATACGTTCTTTGTCTCACGAATTACATGCGGACTTGATCGTAATTGGTACTCACGGGCGTCATGGTATGGGCTTGATGTTGTTGGGATCTACCGCCAATGGTGTAATCCATGGCACTCAATGTGATGTACTCGCTGTCCGTATACACGATACGGAATAACAAAGCACATCAAAATTTGTACTGTGGCTCTACTTTTCTTAAATCACACGTAAAATTCAGTACATGCACTAAAAAGCATCACCTGTGTGCATGTACTGCCTTAATTTAAAATCTAGTCCAGGAGCGTAGCAGCAGTTAACGAATACTCTTTCATTATCTCGTCAGCATATCCAATAATGCCGGTCATTTCTTTAGAATCACCGTACACCAATCTCAAGCATGCCTCAGCCATGTGTTCCACAGGTGTCACACTTTCTGGCGGTGTATCCTCAGTTATTAACTTGTGATGAACTACTCCAGGTGTTGCGACCAAACCCGGCGATATAACATTTACGCCGATCCCGTCGGCATACACTTCTGATGCCAGGCCCGTAGTAAATCGTTCCAGCGCTATTTTACACATGCCGTAAACCGTCGATCCCCAGGCTGCAGAATCTTTTGCCGGGTGAATAGCCGCGTGGGATGAAACACTCAGAATTCGACCTGATTTCCGGGCAATCATGCCCGGTAAAACCAGTTGTGCAAGGTGGAAAGCTCCGTATAACTGCACTTCCATCATAAGCTGGTACCGTTTATGGGTAAAATCCAGGACAGACATAAAATAGGTAATTGCTGCATTGTTAACCAGTATGTCCACCTGCCCGTATTTCTCTTCTGCCTGCTTGATCAGGTTTTCCCGGTGCTCCGCCACAGCGAGATCAGCGCGCACTGCAAACGCTTCGCCGCCAGCCGCCTGGATACATTCAACAACTTCATTGATGCTGCCACCCAAGGGATTATCGCCCTTACCCACGGTACGCGCAGAAACTACCACTTTGGCACCTTCCATGGCATATCGAAGCGCGATGGCCTCACCAATGCCTCGACTGGCTCCCGTTACAACGGCAACCTTGCCAGCCAGCAGGCCATCCTTCTTAACAATCGCATTCATTTACAGTGTCTCCCTAAAAATTCTCCAACAGCTGCATTAAAAGCTGCCGGTTGTTCAAAATAAGTGGAGTGCCCAGCATTGGCTATATGTATAGTCTCAGCGCCAATCATACCCGCTCCCACCTCCAGCAAAGCTCTCGGAAACAGGGTATCCAGATCACTACTCATTACCATTGCCGGCACCTTGAGTGCAGCCACTTGTCGTTCAGACAAAAATGCCTCGGGTAACATTATATTACCTATCGGGGGAGGCTGGAGCGTAAAACTTCCAATGGCATCATACAAAAAACCCAGCTCTGGTGATTTTTCACAAAATTCTGCAGAAATAGCCGCATAAGTAATCGGCTCTGAAGCAGACTCAGCCTGTTTTTTTCGCATCTGGCCAATCTGCTCCGGAGCACATATAGCACCACTGGTATTCGCCAGAAAAAGACAGCTCACACGATCAGGATAAAATGCCGACAGACGCGCACCAGTCCAGCCTCCCATTGACTGACAAACCAGGGCTGCCTTATCAATGCTTTCTTTGTTCATAATTGCCAGCACGTCTTCTTCAAAAAGTTGGGCGGAAAACTGTTCTGCAGAGCAAGAAGATCGGCCAAAGCCACGGTGGTCAAAGATAATTACCCGATAAGACTCAACGAAATAAGGCACCTGCTGCCACCAACTCGCCGCATTGCCCCTCGCACCATGGGCAAAAATGATACAGGGTGCTTCTGCAGGCCCCATAATTTCATAGTAAATTTCAACCCCATCTTTCTTGTTCTCAACAAACATAGCCAATCCTCAGGTCTGCAACATTGTCTGCGCACCTTTGACAAATTTTTCGGTAGCTTCGTCATCTTTTAGTGCATCTTCCGCGGCACGTGGCACTTGGATTCCTGCCTGCAAACCCGGTTTTTGTTTCATAACATCCAACCAACGATCCAGGTTTTCCAGGCCGTCTCGAGAAACACCTGACCATTTGTAAGTTCGCACCCAGCACCAGTTGGCAATATCTGCTATGGAGTAGTCGTTAGCCAACCATTCATTGTTCGCTAAATGGGTATCAAGCACTTCAAATAAACGACGCACCTCATTTTGATACCTGCTGATAGCGGGTTGTAATTTTTCCGGAAAGTAGCGGTAAAAAACATTCGCCTGGCCCATCATGGGCCCTATTCCGCCCATTTGGAACATTAACCACTGTATAACCTCGGAGCGTCCTTTGACGTCAGTGGGCATCAATTGCCCAGTCTGTTCGGCCAGATAAATCATTATTGCACCCGACTCAAACACAGCGAAATTATCATTCGCGGTATCAACAATAACCGGAATTCTGCCATTCGGATTCATCTTCAGAAATTTCGCAGTGTGTTGGTCACCTTCACCCAGATTAATGCTATGAACATTGTATTCTAATCCGAGCTCTTCAAGCGTGCAGGACGCTTTGTGTCCATTTGGGGTAGACGCAGTATATAGCTCTATCATTGGCCGATACCTGATTTATTCTATGCGGGCCTTTATTCTAATCGATACGAACCAATATGCTAATTTATACGGACAAATTTTCTATCGCAATATTAAGCAATACCTCAATTACAGGACAACACTATCTTTCAGGGAAAATACTATCTTCAGCACCAAGTACTATCTGCCATACCTGGCTCTGCATTGTTCTTTCACAAGTGGATCAAATCGGTGTTTTGACAGGTTCAAAGCTTAATGGCGAGAACTTCACAATGACTTTTGCGCAATACCTTCTCTGCTGAGTTACCCACGACCAATGCCCCCACACCAGATCGCCTGCTGGTACCCAAGACCAATAGTTCTGCCCTGATTTGGCTAGCAATCTTGCTTACGGTTTTACCGACCTTGCCCACTGGCATATGAATACGGTCGGCGGGTACACCATAGGGTGCCAGAAATTCCTCAAGTTCTGGCATGATTTGCTCTCTTACCACCCGAGCATGGGATTTCGGGTTAATCATGTCTAGATCTTTAAGCACCTGGGATATTTCTACTGTGTAAACACAATGCAGCTCAGCATTTTTAGTATTGGCAAAATAAGCTGCCATATTGAGTACCTTTTTATTAAGCTTTTTTCGCTTACCCTTATGTCGGCTCATATCAATGGCGGCAAGAACACGCGGTTTGGTTTTTTGCGCGATATCAGTACACAGTAATACGGGTGCAGAGCATGTGCGCAATATATCCCAATCCAACGGGGTATGCGTTAAAGATTCAGTATGATTAACCGACTTAACCACCAGGTTCTGTGGCGAATCCGAAACATGCCGGGCTACCCATTTAGCTATATCAGACACCCAAATAACTTCCTTGGTCACCTCTCCACAAGTATCTATGTCTTTAAGCAGCGAGTTTAGCCATTCATTGTGTTTTGCTATCAGCTCGTGCTTAATTTTCGAGCGTTGTTTACCCGCAAATGCATTCCCGTTGGCAACATGAGAATCAAAAACAAATGCCTTAATATTCAGATTAGCGCCCGTCTGCTTCTGTAAATCGAGTGCTCTGTGCAAAGCGCGCTGCTCATGTTTCGGTTTATCCGCAATAACCAGGATATTTTTTACCGCTTTCATGTGGTTTCTCCATAACAAAATCTCCACTCACAAGACTGAAGCAGAGACAGAATCCAATCCGCCTATTCTAGCGCCTGGCCAGAGTTTTCCAAGCATACAAGTCATATTGCCAAACAACTAAGCAACAGACGCACATTTGTGCCAACTGGTAGACAGATTTCTCTTTACCAAAACCCTAATTTAGGAAAATAATACCGTTTTGGGAAAAGGACAAACAAGTAAAGGACTCGTAATATGCGTATTTTTCTGAAATTCATCGTTCTCGCACTTATAGTAGCTACAGCAGCGCCATTTTTCCTCAAGGGCCCTGACGGGAAGCCCATTATGAGCAGCGATGATTTTATACCCACCACAGTCATACCGGCCAACATAGATCCCAACCGAATAGGCAACGGGGATACCATTTATAAATGGAAAGATGAATATGGCATATGGCAGTTTGGTGAGGAGCCACCTGAGGATTTCAAAGCGGCTTCCGTTGTCCTGAACGATGACGCCATAACCCCCCTTGAAAGTGGTTGGGAAGGTGAGCAACTGGAAGCATCAAACACCGCAGCGCCAATCACCGTATCACCATTGAGTGCATATACTCAAAGCAAAGAAATGCTGGATGCCGCAAAATCAGCAAGAGATATGGGCAACAAGCACAACAGTGATCTGCAAAATATTCTAAAAGAAATATCTAACAACAAGTAAATCGTTATACCCCTGGGACACAACGATGTTACCGCTCATTCTCGATGTAGACCCAAATCAGACCTGCTTCAGGAGAACCTCAGGCACCTGGATATATTTAGCCCGCACATATTCACCCAGGGATTTAGCCTGCTTGTCGATACGATTGTTAGAGGACACACCGTCTCTCAAAACATCATGAATATAAAAGTTCAGTGCACGTAAATTAGGCAGCTCATACCGGTCGATTTGATAATCTGCCATATCCGGCAGCAATAACTTGATCTGCTCAACGGTCAGGTATTCATATAAAAAACTGTACGCTTCATCAGAACGGGCCCATACCCCACAGTTTGCGCAACCACCTTTATCTCCCGACCGGGTACCAAACAGCTCACCCAGAGGAACACGTTTTAAATTTCCCGATGGCGCAGGTGCAATGGACACAGGGACTTGCTGATAATACTTGTCCTCAAAACCCATCTGGCTAGTTGGCAATACATCAGTACTTCTGCCATCCAGGTGAACCTTCTCAACAACATGCTTGCTATCAATCAAGGCAGGCCAGTACACAATAAGTGATTCACCACTGCCACCAACCTCCCCCCTGCCAATATTACCCGGGATATTGGCCAGGCTTAATTCCACCACCTTTGCAGAAAACAGCCGACCGACTTTTTGTTGATCTTTGGAGGTAACATTGATTCGCAATGATGCATAGGCTTCTTCATTGGTAGCAGGGTCGGGCTTATCACTTCGAATCAACTGAATCTCGACATCGTCAAATGCCTCCTGTCCACCCAGAGAATCAAACAATGCCTCGGTAAATATCTCGGCTTTCTTTTCAATATCCAGGCCGGTGAGTATGGCTTCGCAACCATTGCGATATCCACCCATCATATTGATACACACTTTATGCGTAGGCGTCGGGCTACTGCCCCGGCACTGGCTTACATATACCCTGTCGGTACCCGCTTGCTCTATTTTCAGGGTGTCAAAATGTGCTATGACATCCGGATTGAGATAGGCTGGGGTGGAAATTTCATATAATAGCTGCGAGGTTACGGTGCCAACCGAAATTAGACCCCCGGTACCCGGATGTTTACACACCGTGAAACTGCCATCAGCCTGTATTTCAGCAATTGGAAAGCCCACTTTGAGATAACTCGGGACTTCATCCACGAAAGAGTAGTTTCCTCCACAGGTTTGTGCACCACATTCAATGATGTGGCCCGCAGCCAATGCACCAGCCAAAGCATCATAATCATTTCTTGCCCAATTATACTTCCATGCCGCGGGGCCAATAACCACAGCCGCATCGGTAACTCTTGGACAAATTACAATGTCAGCTCCCTGATCCAGGGCCTCTTTTATTCCCCAGGCGCCAAAGTAGGTATTGGCCGTTACGATCTCATTCCCAGAGACCGACATATCCACACCCTTATCTAAATTGGTGAATCTTTCACCTTCAGACTGCAGTCGTTCGATGTCACCCACCAAGTTGTCACCATCTATATAAGCAACTTTTGCACTCAAATTTAATTCGGCTAGAATTTTTTCAACTTCCCTAACCATCCCCGAGGGATTCAAACCACCGGCGTTACAGACGATTTTTATATTTTTTTCAATGCAGGCCGTAACAACCTCACGAAATTGTTTTAGGAATGTACCAACATAACCTACGGACTCACCCCTAGCCTGACGCTGGTTATACAGGATGGTCATGGTGAGTTCAGCGAGATAGTCTCCAGTTAGCACATCAATAGGTCCGCCTTCCACCACTTCTTTTGCAGCAGACAAGCGGTCTCCATAAAAACCACTACAATTTGCTATTCGAATTACTTCACTCATATCTATTTCCTTTAATCACTCTGTATCCAGCCCGGCTTTCGCTTTTCACGAAACGCCGCCATCCCTTCTGTGCCTTCCTCAGAATTAAACAGCCGCACACTCCACTCTGCGGCCACATCAAAGCCCTCATCTACAGAGAGCTGAGTAATTTTACGTACCAATTTTTTTGCTTCAACTACGGCCTTGGGACCACCCAGATTAATTGCCGCTATTTCCTCTTCCACAGCGGCAATCAGGTCAGCCCCGGGAACGGCCCGATGCGCCAAACCAAAATCCACTGCCTGCTGACCCGAAAAGCGCTCTCCGGTCAAAAATAGCTTCATGCCATGGTGCGTACCCAGTTTAGGTAAACACACTACAGAAATCACAGCAGGAATAACCCCGATACGCACTTCACTGAAACTGAATATCGCCTCATCTACAGTCACTACTATGTCAGCGGCACCGATCAAACCTAAACCACCGGCAAAGGCTGCACCATTAACAGCAGCGATGACCGGTTTGGGGCTATCCATCATGGTTTGCAATATTTCGTGGTAGGGCACCGCTCTTCCATCGCCCTCGATGGCCTGTCCGGGGGGGCTCTTTAAATCCGCTCCCGCACAAAAAGCAGAGCCATTCGCAGTAATAACAATGCAACGCACCGAATCGTCATCGTTAGCACGATTCAGGTGTGCATACAGCTGACTCACCAATGCCGAAGACAGCGCATTCCTGTTATCGGGCCTGTTAAGTGTAATCCAGGCAGCGCCCCCACGCTGGGCATAAAGAGCAGCCTGGGAATCTATATTTTGATCATCCATATAATTATTCGCTTTTACTCTCAACAGATAAATTTTTATAAACAGCCCTGAGCCGCTCTCCATAAACAGCCCTGAGCTGCCGGTTTCCCGAAATAATACCTCAAATTTATACTCGCGGGTGAATAAAAGCAGCATCCTGCTTGAAGGCGTATTGACTGCCTGACACTGGCTAGTGGCGTGTTACTTGTTCATATACCGCATGGGTTTGTCGTGCAATGTCGTCCCAGTTATACGTGTTGGCTATATATTTTCGCTGCCCATCTATCTGTTCCGGGCACCAATCACTATCGATCAATGTAGACAACTTCTCTGCCAGGATATCGAGGTCACCCAGCGGAAAATAATGCTGTTCAGCCAGCCCAATCTCCAGATTGGCCGAGATGTTGCTGGCAAGAACCCGCAGGCCATAGCTCAGTGCTTCCAGTAATGCTATAGGCAAACCTTCATGGGAGGAAGGCAAAACAAAAACGCCTGCATTGGCATATATTTCCTCCAATGCCTCTCCTTTTTGAAAGCCTGTTAGCACCACGCCATCGGTCCGATCAGCAAGTTCTTTAACCTGACCTATATATTCATCACCACTTTCCAGGCTACCTACCAGCACCAGCTTCCAGCCCTCAGCTGATAAATTGCTATAGGCCTGAATGAGCTCAAGCTGACGTTTCTCCGGTACAAAGCGACTGACTTGCAATATATATCGCTGGGGCTGTAACCCAAAAGATTCGAGCAGTTTGCCTGCTGCGCGGATATCGGGAATAACAACACCATTTGGAATCAACGCACCGGGCTTGCCATAGAGCTCAAGCATTTGGGCGCGAATGGTTTTCGAAATAACAATCTGGGCATTGCTCAATTTCATTCCGAAACGCTCACCAAACTTAAGCATATTACTGGCGAACCAGCCCCATTTTTCCCGCTCATAATCAGAGCCATGATGTGTAACCACCACCCGCAAACCCAATAATCTCGCGACTGGCACCAACAATGCAGGGCCAATGGCATGGAAATGCAGGACATCCGGTCGCTTGAATGCGGCTAGCAGTGTACCCAAAAACGTATGGATCAACGTTTCAAAACTGTTGGATTTTGGTGCCCATACAGGCGTGATTTTTACTCCCTGCCAACTTTCTGCCACGCTATCCAGATGATAGGGTGAGCGGCTAAGTACCTCTACTTTGCAACCCAGCTCCACCAGGCGCGGAGCCAAATATTGCACATGTGTCTCGATACCTCCCTCGACCTCTGGGATGCCACGCAAGCCTAATAACATGATGTAGGGTTTATCGGGCAACGGTGCTCTCCAGGGTTCCCGTTGCCAGGCTACTGATGTCCACCCCCAGTTCTGCATAGAGCGCAAAAATTCGTGACTGGTATTTTTCCCGAGTGAACTCCCGCGCAAGAAACTCCCGGCCTGCCACGCCCATAGCATGGCATTCAGCACTCTCCATTTCGCTTATCCAAGTCAATTTTTCAGCCAACTGAGTAACATTTCCGCTTGCAAAGGTAGCTCCCGTTTCTCCCTCCAAAATCATTTCCGGTATACCTCCTATGTCTGCCCCTATCACAGGTATTTCCATAGAATATGCTTCCAGCACGCTAAGGGGCGCATTTTCAAACCATTCGGAAGGCAGTACAACGACTTTTGAGAGTCTCAACTTCTGTTTAAGAGCCTGACCCGTCAGATATCCGGAAAATTCCACCTGAACAGACTCACGTGCAGCTAAAGACCGGAGACTTTCTTCATCCGGACCTGTACCAATAATTCGCAATGGCACATCAGCCTGCGCTGCAGCCCGAATAAGTGTTTCCAAACCTTTTTCATGACCCAGCCGACCAAAATAAGTAATCATATCCCCCGGCTGGGATGAACTACTGGCTTCGAAGGATGAAAAATTGGGGATGTGCACCATTTTTTCTCGACTTATTCCCCATTCAACAAATTTTTCGATATAAAATCTACTCGGTACAACAAAGCGATCCACATGAGCCTGATAGGTATTCAGTAAACTGTGCAGCTTCGATTCCATATACACAATACTGCTCAGAAGCCGGGAATTTTTAATACACTTTTGTCTAACGACATTAAAGTGTTGACCGCCTTTACAGCGCTCACATACCCCATCTGGTGCTAACATTTTGTATGCTGGACAAGCCAGTTTCAAATCATGCAGCGTGATAACAGTGGGTATCTGGCGCTTACTGAGAACCGACAGAATCGATGGGGAAATATGATGATATAAATTATGCGCATGGCAAATATCTGGCTGACACTTATTGAGAAGTAACTCAATTTTACGCCGTGCCTCCAGAGAATAAATAGCCTTGGGTACCCTCCAGGCCTTTTGTAAAAAGGAATATTCGCTGCCATATTCAAGCTCATCCACAAAATAGGCATCCCAATCGCTGGGCCGATTTTCGGGATGTTGCATGGCGAACGGCACCACTTGGCCCCCAGCTTCTTCGAAAAGCCGGTTATGGCCCAAAAACACGCCCTCAGCGCCACCACGATTGTAGTAATAGTTATTCACGGACAAGAGTATAGGGCGAGTCATATAGCTGAGTTTAATCACGCATAAAGGCGCAAGTTTAACCTGATCAATGCCTATAATCCCAACAATGCGCACAAAATTCACCCAAATAATGCAGCTAACATGCAGCACCTATAACATTGCGCTAAACTACCTGCTCCGGATCAACATCAGGATTTTCAGTGTCTGAGTCTGCACTAATTAATGAATCAAACAAGATAGTGGAAATCGAACTACTGTCCCAGGCAAATTACCCCGCATGGCTGGACAAAGCCGCGAAAAGCTCCCAGGACTGGATATCCCAAACTGGATTTTCTGCCAAACCCGGTGCAGCCTGCTGGGTCCCGGATAAGCAAGGTAACAGTTTTGTTTTACTCATCTGGGATGGTGAAGACGCATTAAATGCCCTCATGGCCCAGCCATTGAGCTTACCCGAAGGTGACTACCGACTCAGCGCAGCGTCTACTGAAAATCTGAACGCCATGACACTCGGTCAGCTGACCCTGGGGTGGGGACTGGCAAGCTACCAGTTTTTAAACTACAAAGAAGCCAAGCGCCAAGCTGCACGCCTGCTGATACCTGAAAATTGCGATGCCGATCGGGTTCGAGCCCAGCTTAGAGCCACGAGCCTGGTAAGAGACCTGATCAATACCCCTGCCGCAGATATGCAGCCTTCCGATCTGGCCCGTTCGACCCTGGCATTTCGGCGCAGACACAAAGGTATACAGGTTAATATATGTCAGGGAGAACAGCTTTTAGAAAAAGGCTACCGCTCCATATATACGGTAGGACAAGCCAGCGTGCATGATCCTCGGCTAATCGACCTCTCCTGGGGTGATCCCTCCAATCCAAAAATCACCCTGGTTGGCAAAGGTGTTTGCTTTGACAGCGGCGGACTGGATCTCAAGCCAGCCAGCGGCATGCGAAATATGAAGAAAGACATGGGCGGAGCAGCCCATGTGCTGGGCCTGGCGGAACTCGTCATTTCACAAAATTTACCCATTCGTTTGCGAGTGCTCATACCTGCCGTGGAAAATGCTGTTGCTGGGAATGCATTTCGCCCGGGTGACATTATCAACAGTTACAAGGGATTGTCCGTAGAAGTTGGTAATACAGATGCAGAGGGCCGCCTGGTACTCAGTGATGCTCTAACGCTGGCCTGCGAGGAAAAACCGGAACTCGTCATAGATTTTGCCACACTCACCGGCGCAGGCCGCGTTGCTCTGGGCACAGACCTCCCTGCACTTTTTTGTAACCGAGATGATGTAGCAGAAGCCATATTAAAAAGTGCCTGCACAGTTAACGACCCCCTGTGGCGACTGCCTCTGCATCAGCCTTACCTTAAGTATATTAAGGGACAAATTTCAGATCTGGTTAATACTGCATCCATTGCCATGGGAGGCGCCATCACTGCCGCACTTTTTCTGGAACAATTTCTTGATAATGAGGTGCCCTGGGTACATCTAGACCTAATGGCCTACAATAACAGCTCCAAACCCGGACACCCTGAAGGGGGCGAAGCCATGGCAATGCGAGCCCTGTTTGAATATCTGGCATCAAAGTATGTCTGAGAAATTTTTTAAATCTATTGAAAACGATGCTGCTGGCACAGAATATGCGCTGGGCAAAATCCTTGGGGAACTCAAATTCACCAAAGATGGCCTGATACCCGCCATTGCCCAACAGTTTGATACAGGCACGGTATTGATGCAGGCCTGGATGAATGTCAAATCAATAAGAAAATCAATTGAATCAGGTCGTGTTTGCTACTGGTCCCGCAGCCGCAAGAAATTTTGGTTTAAAGGTGAGGAATCCGGCAACGTACAATCATTAAAAGAAATACGTATAGACTGTGATGGAGACAGCCTGTTGTTGATAGTCGATCAAACCGGGCCTGCCTGCCATACCAACCGGCAAAGCTGCTTTTTTCTTACCATTAAAAACAACGATATAGTTGTTTCGCAATAATCAAGCAGTTATCACCAAACAACAGCAAACCATCAAACATTCCATATGACCTCAAATCTAATAGGGCTAGCAATGCAACTGAAGATACACAACACCTTTTCCGGGAAAAAGGAACTTTTCGTACCACGCGACCCTAACCGGATTACTCTGTACGCATGCGGCCCGACCGTATATAACTACATCCACATTGGAAATGGCCGGCCCGCAGTCGTTTTTGACGTACTCTTCCGGCTGCTCAAGGCCGGCTTTCCGAATGTCGCATACGCTCGCAATATTACCGATATTGATGACAAAATTAACGCCGCCGTGCCAGACTCCAATGATAAAAATGCTGCTATCCGTGAATTATCCGACTACTACAGCGAAGCTTATACCAAAGATGTCTCTGCCCTCGGCACGCTCACTCCCACCTTCGTACCGAGAGCCACTGATCATATCGAAGAAATCATCGCCCTGATAAAAACCCTAATAGAGCGCGGGCATGCCTACGCTGCAGAAGGCCATGTATTGTTTGATGTCCCCTCCTACGCGGACTACGGACAACTGTCGAATCGCTCCCTGCAGGATATGCTCGATGGTGCCAGGGTAGAAGTCGCCCCTTACAAAAAAGATCCCAAGGATTTTGTCTTGTGGAAACCTTCTGACGATAAGACGCCTGGCTGGGACAGTCCCTGGGGTAAAGGCCGGCCTGGATGGCACATAGAATGTTCCGCAATGATCCACAAACACCTCGGTCCCAGCATAGATATCCATGGTGGTGGCTCAGACTTGATCTTCCCACACCATGAAAACGAATTGGCTCAGGGGCGCTGCGCATTTAGCGATGAGCCATTTGCAAACTACTGGATGCACAATGGCATGCTTACTCTGGGCAACGAAAAAATGTCCAAGTCAGTGGGAAACATCGAAACCATTCGTGATCTGCTTAAAGATTTTCGTGGAGAAACCCTTAGATATGCGCTCTTGACCGGAAAATATCGCTCTCCACTTAGCTGGTCCCGAGAACTCGTCGCACAAGCCAAAAGCAGTCTAGACCGTCTTTACCAATCAATAATGCAGGTCGGCGACACAACGGGCTCTGCCACTTCACTCGCCTATAGCGAAGTCAACATCAAAGATCTTCCCCCAGCGGTGGTAAAAGCACTTTCTGATGATCTGAATACACCTCTGGCGTTGGCCGCAATGCATGAAATTGCTGGCGATATAAACAAATCTGACGACCCTAAGCGCAAAGCAGAACTAAAAACACAGCTGCTTGCCAGTGGCTGGTTGTTGGGCTTGTTAACCTACACGCCGGCCACCTGGTTTCAGGGCGAAGACAAGCGCGAAATTGACGAAACAGACATTCAGGCGCTGATAGCAGAGCGAAACCAGGCACGAAGTGATAAAAACTGGCAAAAAGCTGATGAAGTCCGCGATCATTTACTGGCGATGAACATTGAACTGGAAGATACGGCCAGCGGCACTCGCTGGAAAACTATTTAATAAACAATGAGCCTGCACATTGGAATTGTAGGTGGTGGAATTGGTGGTCTTTGCACTGCCATCGCATTGAGAGCCATTGGATTGCAGGTTAGTCTATACGAGCAATCCGATAGCGCAGGAGAATATGGAGCAGGCATTCAGCTTTCTCCAAATGCTACGCGTATTTTCAAAGCCCTGGGCTTGCTGGATGCCATTGAAACGGTCAGTTTCAAACCCCAAAATGCCCAACTTCGTTCCTGGAAAAACGCCCGACTCATAGCCTCAGTACCACTGGGACAGACCTCCCTTGATAGATATGGCTCACCCTACTTGCATATTCATCGTAGTAATCTTCATGATATTCTCAGACAACGCGCACAATCCGCGGGGGTGCACTTCCGGTTTGCCCACAGACTTGTCGATCTGTCTCAGCAGGACGATCATGTCAGTCTGGCATTTGCCAATGGAAAACTTTACCAGCATGAACTAATTATTGGCTGCGATGGCATCAAGTCTGCCGTACGAAACCTGCTATTTGACAATACCCACCCCCAGTTTAGCGGTCATGTCGCTTGGCGCGGTTTGATAAAAACCAATAAGCTGCCGGACAATCTTATCGCCCCGAACGCAACAGTTCATCTGGGCCCTCATCAACACTTCGTACATTACTACCTGGGCTCCGGAGACTATGTAAATTTTGTAGCAGTGCTGGATAATCAGGACTGGCAACAAGAATCCTGGTCAATCCCAGCTGATAAAAAGGCACTGGAATGCGCATTTTCAGGCTGGAATACTCCCGTGCAGACTCTCATCAAAAACATAGATGTCTGTTATATGTGGGCACTTTTTCATCACAGCCCACTTAAAAACTGGACGGATAGACGTATCACTTTGTTGGGAGATGCTTGCCATCCCATGCTGCCATATATGGCCCAGGGTGCTGCCATGGCCATTGAAGATGCCTGGGTGCTCAGCCGCTTGCTGGAACAAAAAGAGCAAGAGCCCCGCCTGGCACTGGCTGAATACCAAAAATATCGCCTGGCTCGAACTGCAAAAGTACAAGCCGCCTCCGAAGAACAAGGAAATATGTTCCATCTTGCAGATCGTACATCAATAACCTTCAGAAATCTCAAACTGGGACTTGGCAGTCGCTATCTCCCGGATCTGGCACTACAGAGTATGGACTGGATCTACGGCTATGATGCGGTCAAAGGATTTCACTAACTATTATTACAAGCCTCTCACACAAGTTTAGGTAATTAGCATGTCTGCAACTTCAACGCCGAACAAAATGCAAAAATTTATTGACCAGGCCTGGGATAAATCCATTATTCCCGCGCTGTGTGAGTATATAAAAATTCCCAACAAGTCTCCTATGTTTGACTCCGAATGGCAAGCCCATGGATACATGCAAACAGCTATCGAGCTATTAGATGACTGGTGCAAAAATTCTGGAATAAAGAATCTGTCACACCGCATCGTGACATTGGAGGGTCGTACCCCCTTGCTCTTCTGCGAAATTGCAGCCAGCTCTCCACACACAAAAACCAACCAGAAAGAACCCGTCGTTCTCCTTTATGGCCACTATGACAAACAACCAGAGTTTTCAGGCTGGCGAGATGGTTTAGGTCCTTTTGATCCGGTGCTAAAAGACGATCGCCTGTATGGTCGCGGTGGCGCGGACGACGGCTATTCGCTTTTTGCCGCCCTCACCGCCATTCACACGCTGCAAAAATTTGATCGTGCATATCCTCGCTGTGTCTTTGTTATTGAAGGCTGCGAAGAAAGCGGCAGTTATGATTTACCCTACTATATGGACCTATTGAGCGATGAAATTGGTCAGCCTGATTTGGTGATCTGCCTGGACGCAGAGTGCGCTAGTTATGATCAGCTTTGGGTAACCACTTCCTTACGCGGAACGATAGCCGGGACACTCACGGTGCAGGTGCTCACCGAAGGCGTCCACTCTGGCGCTGCCAGCGGTATCGTACCCTCCAGTTTCCGCATTGCCCGCGAGCTACTGGAACGCATAGAGAGTTCCCGAACTGGACTAATGCACGAAGATTTTTACACTCCCATTCCTGATAAAGTGCGCAATCATGTACGAGCAATGGCCACATCACTGGGCGAACAGGTTTACAGTAAATTCCCCTGGAGCAGCAGCACCCAGCCTATGAATGAAGATGCCACCACAATGATTTTAAACAGCACCTGGGAGCCCACCTTGAGCGTCACAGGTATCAGTGGGGCTCCGGATGTGTCTGATGCCGGAAACACCCTGCGCCCAGAGACAGCGCTGAAGCTGTCAGTACGACTACCCCCTACCCTCAATGCAGAGATGGCGGCCAGCAAACTTAAATCAATACTAGAAGATGAGCCACCCTACCGGGCTACTGTTTCATTCGTCGCAGAAAATGCCCAGTCAGGATGGGCGGGGCCTGAAATGGATGAACGGCTGGCAAGCATTATTCAGCGTGCATCACAGCAGTATTTCAACACGCCTATGCAGTACATGCCCATGGGTGGCACCATTCCATTCATAAAGATGCTGGCAGAAAAATTTCCCAACGTTCAGTTTATGGTGACGGGATTGCTCGGACCGGAATCTAATGCCCATGGCCCAAACGAGTTTTTACATGTCCAAACAGGTAAGCGACTCACAGCGTGTGTGGCAGAAGTGCTGTCCAGTATGAGTGCTGAAACATAAGCCAGCGAGCCGATTAGCGCCTTAATGCAACCAGCGGCTGTTTTTTCCAAATTGAGGTTTTAAAAACTCCATCTGATCACCCAATATTCTGCCGCTGTTTGTCAGTGCCAGGTATTCCGCCAAATTGGGAATATACGGCAATGCCAGTAACTGCATATTGCACTCATGCACCAGCCTACTGCCCTTTCGGTGGTTACACTTTCGACAAGCTGATACAACGTTATCCCAACTGTCCGTTCCACCTCGTGAACTGGGCACAACATGATCCCGAGTTAATAGAGCATCTTCGAACCCGTTCCCGCAATACATACAAAGATTTTGATCGCGTTGGAACAAAGCAGGATTAGTCAACGGTGGCAGCATGTTTTGTTGGAAATGCATGCGGCCTTCGCAGGCAATAATGCTGTGCAGCTCAAAAAGTGTCGACTCACCACTCAGCTTTGAAGTCCCACCACGAATTTTGAGAAAAGCATCACCTAGAGACCAGAGAACCAGGCCACGAGAGTATAGACATACCGCCTGCTGCCACTTCAGCCATTCAACAGGCTGCCCTGCAACATTGAGCCGCAGTATTTTTGGATTTCGCTGAAACTCATCCAGTGTATGCAACATACAAGCCTCAAACCCTTTCTATAGCACCCCTATAATCTACAAACCAGTGCTTCTAATCAACCGTTACTCAGGAGATACCCTATATATCCCCCGGATATAACCTTTTCCTGTCGTTTTTTGCTCTTTGCATCTGAGGCGGGACTATTCCTCGCTTCGATCAGAACGCTGAAAGCAATACCCCTCGAATCCCGCCCCTCAATCCGTATCGTCAATTCTGATGGCAGCAATACCATAGCGCTAAATCGGGCAGCAATTCGTGTGACTGCCTGAAAATTCCCAGCTAGCTCATTTTTCACTATCGTGGTTACTGCCAGGGCAAGTGTAGCCGTCCCATGCAGTATAATATCGGGCAATCCAGCTCTGCGAGCAACTGCTCTATCGGTATGAATCGGATTCCAGATTCTCGAACACTCTGTATAAATATGTGCCATACCGGGGCCAATAGATTGAGTATATTGGCGGTACTGCGATAACTCAGCCACCTCAGGAATCGCCGGTGCTGAATCTTGCGCAATATCTCCAACTGACTGAAACGAATCGACCTGTTCACCCAAGTACATACTGCCCTGGAATGTGGTGCAAAGAAGCAACCCATGGGCATCTCGTGTTTCTATGCGCATGGTTTCGTACACTCCGGATGTTTTTTGTGTCACGCTTACAACCCTGATCGAGGTAATAAGTTTTTCACTGGCTAAAATAGCAGCATGAATGTGAAGATCATGACTGGCGTGCACGACACCCAACCCGTCACTGATATGCCGATTGGAGCGTGCGCGTAATTCAGATATAAGCGGCCATTCAAAACACACTGGAAACAATGGGTGAGCCACTATTTCCCGCTCACTATCATAATATTCGATTCCCTTATCTGCCAGACAAGCCATATAAGACATCAGCCAGCGCTCATCCACTCGCGACTCGTGTTCTATAATTCCGCTTTGCTTAATGTCAGAATTAGCCATACTCACCCTCTTTTAATCAAATGCTGCAATACTAACTTTGACAGACCTCGTCGAAGGAGGCAAAGTAGTGCCAGCTTGTTTGCTGATATAACAACCATGAAATATCTCTTAGGCGCGCTTGCCTGCTATGTTCTACTGATACTGACTCAGCACAGTCTTTTAAACGCCTCTCTATCAGATTCTCCGGGCGGTAATGGCTGGTTTTGCGAGAAGCAAGAAAACCGCGAAGACTGGATTTGTGTACCCAGTAAGCCCATAAAATCTGCTGCTGTCGGCGCACTGGTCTATCCGGACCTCAAAGAAACCCCTGAGCCAACTGGCGTACTCGCTATTGATAAACGTACTTATGATACGCTGACTGAAACAGACTCGACTCAGCAAATCCAGCATTCTCCCGCCTTACAAGCAATCAGCACTGAACTTGCACAAACTTCAAACACAGATGGCCTGGATACAAAAAATGTAAGGCAGACAAAAAGCGAGTCTTCTGAGAATAATAGTGTGGCTGAGATAGTTGATCACACACACAAAAATACAGGTGTATCCGACACACAACAAAGCGCTACCTATGAAAGTCTACCGCTGTACATGCAGCTATCCCACGCACCGGGCGAAGTCAGCAACATTTCAGAACTGCCCCCTGAGTTTTATGTTGTGCAGATCATAAGCGTTTCGCGAAAAGAAGATCTGGAAACCTATTTTGTAGAACACAATCTGAACGACCTTGCAGCGGCTCGAGTTGAAAGAGACGAAAAAATATTTTACGTGCTGTTACTGGGCATATACGAGACCTATGACAAAGCAAAAATGGCCAGCGAAAATATGCCCTCTCAATTAAAGCACGAAAAACCCTGGATAAGACGCCTGGGTTCTTTGCAAAAAGCCATGATTCGTGCAGATGATCTTGTTGGTTCCGCACGATATTAGGTTTTACTCTCAGTGCTTTTATCCAGATGTCTGTTTTGAGAGCGGCTGATGGCTCTTTTCTACGAGCGGCTGATGGCTCTTGGATGTGCGTAGAGCGCTTCGATTGAGAAAATGAGGATAGCACTGATGATTAACCCGAATGTTACTCCGCGCTCCAGAGTAAATGCTTCGCCATACAAAGTAACCGCCAGTACCAATACCATGCTAGGAGCCAGATATTGATAAAAGCCCAAAGTGGTCAGCGGTAGTCGCAGTGCAGCAAAACCAAAACAAAGTAGTGGCAAGGTAGTTAACAACCCCAAACCCACAATAAAACCGTCCTGAGATAAGCTTACCGAGCCAAAAACGTTCTCTTGCACAAACACCAGGTAGCCAAAATAAATTATAGCTAACGGCAGCAATACCAATGTTTCAACCAGCAAGCCTACTGCGGCATCAACGGCCACTTTCTTACGCACCAGCCCATACAGTCCAAAGGTAAATGCCAAAATCAACGCAACAAGCGGTAGTCGCCCTACAACAACGATCTCATGCAAAACACCTAAACTGGCAAGCACCACGGCAACTATTTGCAAAGGTCGTAAGCTTTCCCCAAGAAAAGCCAGCCCAAGCACAACACTAAGTAGCGGGTTAATATAATAACCCAGGCTGGTATCCAGAACTTTGCCATTTTGCAAAGCCCAAATATAAGTTAACCAGTTTCCACCAATCAAAAGACTGCTAAGAATCAGCCAATAGACATTGGACGGTATTTTTACAAATTGAATTAAAACTGACAGCTTTCGAGAAAAGACAACAAGCCCAAACAAAAAAATCACAGACCAGATAATGCGATGCACAAGAATTTCAGCAGGGCTTACTGTGTCTACCAGCTTGAAATACAGAGGCGCGAGCCCCCACATAAAATAGGCGGCCAGGGCATACAATATACCCTTCCCACTTTCACTCATGCTTCAGCCCCGCGCTTGTTACTACTCTGGATTAAAGCTGCTCCAGCAGCACTTCGGCTTTACTGACTTCAAACTTGCCAGGCGCCTCAACATTCAGCTTAACTACCACGCCATCGTCCACAATCATGGCATACCGTTGGGAGCGTGTGCCCATACCAAAACCACTACCATCCATTTCCAATCCCAGTGCCTTGGTCAAATCTGCATTACCATCTGCAACCATCTTAATCGTCTCTGCATTAGAAGACTCTCCCCAACAACCCATCACAAACGGGTCGTTTACGGACAAGCAAACAATTTCAACGCCCTTTTTCGCAAAAGCATCGGCATTAACCACATAACCCGGCAAATGCTCCCTGGAACAAGTCGGCGTAAATGCACCAGGAACAGCAAACAACACCACCTTTTTTCCAGCGAATAATTCATCGGTCGTGATAGGAGATGGGCGACCTTCAACCATGGTAAATAATTTAATACTGGGTATCTTCTGGCCTTCCTGAATAGACATGAATTAACTCTCTTTAATAATTTATAGGGGTAGTGATTCTGCTCAAGAGCGTCTGTTTCGTCAACGGCTATGCAAAATTTACTTCCATGCAAATACCGGCTGCTCATAATGCCCGACCCGGGTGGCACGGCCCTGAATACACACTTCTATAAATTGATACAACAGAGCCGCAGTCGGCGCCGCTATGGATCCATCACCCACCGGCATACGCAGGACAGGGTGGGATTCAGGTTTAGCAACAATACTTACTTGCTGCGAACCCTCAGATTCAGCCTCCTGATCATCCAGCTCATCATAACTGAGCAGAGGAGCATCACTGCGCATAAATTCGCTCAGCGGGATCCTGTGAATGGAATCTACTTCCTCTTCATTAGCTACCATATTTTCTGTGGGGCCAGCCCAGATAACCACGGGTGTCATTACATAACCAGAGCGAGTGATAAAGTCGTCCAGACGTCCAATCACCTGCTCTGTTTTAAGCACTAATCCCACTTCTTCATGCAACTCGCGCAAGGCTGTTTGTTCCAGGGTTTCGCCTTCATCCACTCGGCCACCAGGGAGTGCCCATTGCCCAGGATGATCACGCAACTTACTGGAACGACGCGTCAGTACAAGGCATGCACTATTTTGCCACTCATCGTAAACAGGCATACCTGACAACTCTGCACCGTAAGCACCATCAACCAACACCATAGCTACAGCAGCTGGCTTATGCCCTTCATCTGGCCGTGCCCTACGTTCGAAACGACTCAAATGTCTACTAACACTTTGCTTAAGCGATTCATCACATTGCATATCTATAAACTCAACTGCTATTCATCCAGGGTCTGACTGTCTTGACCAACCCCCGGAGAAAAACGCAGCACACCCGTTTGTTACGTTAGCCCTAACTACCTAAACAGGATCAGGAAAGTTTTGCCTCGATTAAAAAGGGCCCCTCGATATTCTCAGCCGTAGTCAATGCTTCTGCCAGTTCTGCCACAGTGTGCACCTCTACACCTGGCACACCGTAACCTTTGGCCAGACTTACCCAGCTAATAGTCGGGTTGGATAAATCAAACAGACTGGCTGCTTTTTCGCCGACATCATTTATACCCAGACGACGATACTCAACATCAAGAATGCCATATACCTTGTTGGCGTAAATTATTGTCGTGACATTGAGTTTTTCCCGCGCAGCCGTCCACAAGTATTGAATGGTATAACCCGCTCCACCATCACCCAGCAATGCGAATACCGGTCTATCAGGGCAAGCTACCGCAGCACCAACTGCAACAGGGCCACCACCGCCGATAGAGCCACCGGTAAGATTTAGCCAACTGTGTCGAACACAACTCTGTAGTATTGGCGCAGCGGCTGCCCCGCCCCCGGAATCAGTAGTGATAATGCTCATTTCGGGAATTTTCGCTCCCAGGGTTTTGGCCACTGTGTACGCGTTCAAAGGGCCATCAACCAGCTCAGGTCGTGCCTGGATATTCAGTTTTGTTGCCTGGGCAGGTGCTCCAAGCGCATCCGCTAAATCGGTCAATGCCGAAACCAGGTCCAGATGTTTCTCGGCCAGTACCTGTACCTTGCAGGTATCAGGCACCATGTCACTGGGCAGGTTCTGGTAGGCAAAAAAGCTAACTGGGGAGCGCGCACCTGCTAGCACAAGATGATCAATACCTGCCATCAACTCAATTATTTGCTCAGGAAAATATGGCAAACGACCAATAGCCGGCAACCCCGGCCCGGATTCTATTCGTGCTGGAAAGGTAACTGCCATTACCTGACACCCCGTCTTCTCTGCAATACGGCCAGCCTGCATGACCCCTTCTTCACTCATGGCCGAGCCATCAATCAACATCAGAGATTTTTTACCAAAGCTTGCGGCAATATTAGAAACTACTTCTTTAGAGACGCCCACGCGTTGGACCTCTATCTTGCCACCTGGTACAGCTCGGCCCTCTCCCCAGGCGCAATCAACCGGAATAACCATGGTAGCAACATTACCCATATGATCTGGATTTGCTGCCAGAGATGCTTGAAGTGCATCACGTGTATCTAGCGCCAAGGCTGTTGAAGTACGTGATGTTCGCACCCAGGCAGACATAGGCTTAGCTACGCCCTCTACATCGGATGTCAATGGTGCATCATATGCCACATGATGAATACCGTGCTCCCCAACAAGGTTAATCAGCGGAGATGATGCACGACGAGCATTATGTAGATTGGCTACGCCGTTGGCCAGCCCGGCGCCCAGGTGTAATAGAGTGGTAGCTGGCAAACCGTTCATCCGCGCATAACCATCCGCTGCTCCGGTACACACGCCTTCGAAAAGACACAGTACTGCACGAAATCTTTCTTCAGCATCTATGGCTTCGACAAGATGCATTTCAGAGGTCCCGGGATTCGCAAAACAACAATCCACTCCCGCGTCCAGCAATGTTTTAATTATACTTCCAGCACCATTCATATCAGCCTCTTATCCAGGTTATTTTATTACGTAAATTGGTCATTAATTTTTGTTTGGTAAAGAGTACCAGCTTAACAAATAATTGGAATGTGCAAAGAGTTCAATTAGGATGCAAGCCAGTACCCAGATGTAGATTGCCATTGCAATACAGACGCGAAAAAAGCCAGCGAAAACGTGCTCAATGGATAAAATGCAAACACGTGGCAAACGCAAGAAATAAAATGGGCAGTAGTACCCAGACCTGACGAGAAGAAAAAACGTGAAATGGCTTAATTTATTGGAACGTGCAGACTATCTGGGATCTACAGATCCAACCCTTGAGACTCTGGAGGCTATCCAGCGACAATGTCTGCTCAATATTGCTTTCGAGAACCTTGATATTCACCTGGGTAAAAAAATTAGGCTGGATTCTCCTGGCATATACCAAAAGATAGTGAAATCCAAACGAGGCGGATTTTGTTATGAACTCAATGAGCTGCTGTTACAGTGCCTGACCGAGTTGGGATTTTCCTGCACCCGGGTTGAAGCACGGGTTAACTTCTTAGACCAGCCCAAGCCATTTGCCCACCAGACTTGTCTGGTTCAACTCGATGACCTGTGGCTGTCCGATATTGGTTTTGGAGATTCCTCCATAGTTCCGATTAATCTCAGTCATGGCGAAAAGCAATTTGATGGTGTCAGCTGGTACTACGTGAAACCCGATGCACAGGGTATGTTTGAAATATTCCATTCAGATGACCCCGAAACCGAGGCAAATTCATGGACATCTGTGTTATCAGTCAACCCTACACCTCAGCCCTGGACTGCCTTCAAAAAAATGTGCATCTATACCCAGACATCGCCTGAATCAATTTTTACCCAACAGCGTCTATGCACCAGGCTGACACAAGATGGACGTATTACCTTGGCCGGCAATACCTTAAAAATCCGTCACGCAAGCAATATCAGTGAAGAGGCTGTTTCGGAAGAAAATTACAGCGCAGTGCTGGCAGAGCTATTTGATATTCATCTGGACAAGCATGAATGGATCAAACTTGAGGTAGAAACTCGGTCCTAAGCGGGCCCCGGGCGCGAGTAACCTTGCGCTTACGCGACTGGCTTAATAGGTGCCAACTAGCTTAACTATATACTGCCTTCTGACTTAAAATGATTCGACAACCAGAGAGACGTACCGCCGATAATACCGTTGCCTTAAACTGGCTTCTGTTTTTCTTTCGATGTTATCCAGCCAATCATTCAAAAACTGCCGATTTTTAAACCCTGTCATTTTAACCACCTGCCATTCTTGATCCGAACTACCCGACAGTGGATTCAGACTCGCTAACCAAACGCTTTGCACACCCTCGGCGACTATTTGTTCTGACACAAGATGTTGTTCCTGAGCAGCATGCTCCGGAGCTAGCTGCATCAATTCCAATAGATAAATACCGGCGTTAAATTCAAAGGCGCTTTCTTTTTCTGCCGCCATTAGTAACGGCTGTCCCTGCTGGGCAACAGAAATACCAAAAGGCGGCTCATAGCTGCTCCGGGTATACTGTTTAATGAACCTGGAGCGGGACGGGTAACGCGAGAGTACGATGACTGACCATGCATCCTGCTCACGTCCATGCAAAACACTGGTTACGCGACCACTCCACAGGCGCTCCGCATCTGATTCATGCAACAACACATCCAAGTCTGCGTAAAATGCGGACACCCCCCCCTGCAAATCTGCATGGGCAAAACTCATCATCACAACCGGCTCAGAACTACGCCCATCATGAAAAATAAAACTCAGTTTGTGTTTACCCAGTACAAGCGCACCTACTGCTGAGGACACCACCAGAACAACACAAAAAAACAGGAAGAGTAAGGCACCTCTATTCATCTACCAGCACTCATTTACGCATATCAGATCAATGTACATATGCGCATGTTAGCTGAATATCCCCAGCGCTAACATAGCGCAGACTTGCAAAACTTCATGAGCCGGGCCAATCTGAGCACTTTCCGTTTTGCGTCATTCCTCGAATAACAATACCCCCAACAATATCACAGGGATCAAAACAGCATGAATACAACGAATGAGAGCGATAAACAAAACACCGCCAAGCAGATCATCACTTCAGACCTCACCCAATTTGATTGGCCTGAGCTGGTTGCAGAACTCAACAAATATCTCCGGCTTCGAACCACTCCTATCGGCATGAAAATGTTCGAATCACTTGAAGAGATGGCAGCCATACCTAAGTTAAGACGTCCCAGCGCTATTCACACCACGGATCAGATTGTGGGCCAGGCTTCTCGCAATGGCTGGACCGTGGGCATCACCATGGATGATCTGGTGGGTGCCCAGTGTGGTGCGGTACTGGGCTTACATCCCCGTGACGAACAATGGTTGTCTGGTGACAGAATGGCAGGCGTCTGGTACGCGGACCAGGAAGAAGCCAGTAAACACCAACATTCCATGGACCTGGTACCTTATGGACGTTTTAAGGGCATGGTGGTCAGTCCATTGGTCAGTGGCAGACTCAACCCACCCGACATCTGTCTGATTTACGCAACACCCGCGCAAATGATATTATTTATCAATGGTCTTCAATGGACCGGGTACAAAAAATTGGAGTGGGGTTGCGTGGGTGAATCAGCCTGTGCTGATTCCTGGGGTCGCGCCCTGGCAAAAGATGAACCCAGTCTATCGATTCCATGTTTTGCGGAACGTAGATACGGTGGTGTAATGGAAGATGAATTATTAATGGCCATCCCACCACGCTTTATTCCAGGCGTCATTGAAGGTTTGGCGCGTCTTTCTCGCAATGGCCTACGTTATCCCATTCCAGGCTACGGCGTCAGCAATGATGTGCGCGCGGGCATGGGAGTCAGCTACTAGTCGAGAACCAAGCCCGGTACATAGTCAGAAAAGTGGGGGCTCAGCAAAGCTGCCCAGGAAAAGAACCCCAATCTGGCCACTTTCTAGCCAGACTGGGGTTTTGTCTATCGGTGGAAAAACTGTTTCAATAGTTATCCCCAAGCCCATTGAACTGTTCCATAATGCGCTTGCCATCCTCATGGGCACTTATCAGAGTCGTGAACTGCCGCTGAGTTTCCTCGGCTAACAACACTGGCTGCGCAGACGTCGCCCATTGCACCAGTCCGGCCCAAAATGGGTCAATCAGATCTGCTCCAGGTATTTCCTCACCCGACTCACCCACTATGGTAATTGAGCGAAGTTCGCCCAAATAAAGTTGCAATGACAGCACATGGATTTTTTCATCGGCCCTAATTCGTTCCACTACTTCAGAAGCTAGCTCTGCTTGCGCCCGCCTATCCTGAAAAAGCGTCGGCGTATTCAGAATATCCTGTGTATCAGAAAAACCATTTTCAGCCCGAAATTCAATCATGAGCAAGTTCATCAAAAAACTCATCATGCCTTCATAACCTGCACCGATTTGCGGCATCCAGCGTTTATCTGATTCGGGGCGAGATATATTTTCAGGTGGCTCCACATCAGGAAAATTGGTTTCTCCATAGGCCAGATCACGTGTCACAAACCACATGACATCATGCGCTCCAACATTTTCGCCAGGTACGCCACCTTCATCAATGCCATGTGCGACCAGCAGGCCTTTATTTAAGTGGCCGATCGCCATCTCAGAAATATCTTCCTTGATGATGTCCTGCAAATTGGGAAACTGCATATCGATCAGAATACTGCCCCGACCTTCAATTTTTCCAATAGTCGTCAGTGTATTCCAGAAAGGCTGACCTATACCTTCACCGATCAATAAGCGCTGCTGAGCTACGTTGGGAACCCGAGGACCACTGAGCAGTGAGGCGTCTGCTTCAAACAAATCTCCACCACGCGCTTGCAGGGCTTCTGTCCAGGCGTCAATAGCTTTTACGCGCCCGTCTGCACGAGGTGAAAGATAGTTTCCGGCAGGATCTAAGCCCCCATGTAACATTCTGCCTTCAATTTCATGGGGGGCTGCAAAAGTCAGCTCACTGAATAACTCATCTTTACTGTATACCAACTGCATTACTACGCTCCTGTGTCTATATCCCAAAGCCGAGATCACTGCCATTTGTTTATTGTAGTATCGATCATTTTTATCAATGAGCCCGTGCCACACCGCAAGTTTATGATGGATACCCAAATAGTTTGATTAACACACCGGATCAAAGGTATTTGCATATCGTGATCAATTCAGCTCATTAATGGATTCACCAATAGCATTCACTACGCTGTCAATCTCAGCCTGAGCTACTATAAAAGGTAAACCAAGCTGGATGGTATCGCCTCCATAGCGTACATAAAAGCCCTTTTTCCAACATTTCATGGCAATTTCATAGGGTCTTCGAGCAGGCTCACCAGGATAAGCTTCCAGTGTAATACCGCCCGCAAGGCCATAATTACGGATATCCGTGACATACCGGGATTGCTTCAGCGTATGTATAATCGCTTCGAATACCGGTGCCATCTCTTTAGAACGCTGCACCAGGTTTTCATTTTCTAATACATCCAACGCAGCGAGACCCGCAGCACATGCCATAGGATGGGCCGAATATGTGTAACCATGGGGGAATTCCACCATATATTCCGGGCCACCATTAGCCATAAACAAATCATGGATATTCTGACGAACAGCAACCGCACCTAAAGGTAAAGCCCCATTGGTTACCTGTTTGGCAAGAGTGAGTATATCCGGTACAACACCAAATTCTTCGGCCCCAGTATTGGACCCCACCCGGCCAAAAGCCGTTATCACTTCATCAAATATCAACAAAATATCGTGCTGATCACAAATCTCACGTAAGCGCTTAAGATAACCAACAGGGGGCGGGAGCACACCGGCAGACCCGGCCATCGGCTCTACAATCACTGCAGCAATATTTGAGGCATCGTGCAAAGCGATCTTTTCCAGAAGATCATCGGCCAGATAGGCACCCTTTTTCGGCATACCGCGACTAAAAGCATTTTCTTTCAACAGAGTATGCGGCAAGTGGTCAACACTCAGAGTTTCACCAAACAGAGCCCGGTTACCACCGATCCCTCCCACGCTGATCCCGCCAAAATTAACACCGTGATAACCTTTTGCCCGACCAATCAGGCGAGTCTTGCTGGCCATACCTTTTTTACGCCAATAGGCACGGGCAATTTTAAGTGAGGTATCCACGGCCTCTGAGCCCGAATTAGTGAAAAATACCCGGTTCAGAGATGCCGGTAAAAATTGAGTAATGCGCTCGGCCAGCTGAAAGGATTTTTTATGCCCGAACTGAAATGCGGGGGAATAATCAAGCACACTGGCCTGCTGAGAGATTGCCTGGGCAATTTCCGTCCGACAATGACCCGCACCGGTAGTCCATAAGCCTGAAAGGCCATCAAAGATTTGCCGGCCTCCATCATCCGTAAAATATGCACCTTTTGCAGCCGTGATGATTCTTGGGTTTTTCTTAAATTCTCGATTCCCTGTGAATGCCATCCAATGCGCATCCATCTGGTTCTGACTCAGCTCATCATTGGGTTCAGTCATTATTTGCCTCTCTGTCCATAACTACCCAGTGCTTTATCCCTCAATAATAGTGTTAACCAGGGTTCCAACAGGTTTCACTTCAATTTCTATTTTATCACCCGGCATCATAAAAACTGGCGGCTTTCGTGCAGCACCTACACCAGCAGGTGTACCGGTAACTATCACATCGCCGGCAACCAACTCAGTAAAAATGGAACAATAGGCTATTAACTGAGCAAAGCTGAAAATCAGAAAGGAGGCTTTGGAATTTTGCATGACTTCGCCATTTAGGCGGGTGGTAATTTCCATTTCATCCAAATCGCCAATTTCATCCGGTGTCATCATCCAGGGGCCAAATCCACCAGTGTGGCAAAAGTTCTTGCCCGGCGTAAACTGAGAAGTGTGACGCTGATAATCCCGCACGCTACCATCGTTGTAACAGCTAAAACCCGCCACATGGGACATGGCTGTGTCAGGGGAAATACGCCTGCCCGGCGTACCAATTATCAGGGCAATTTCACCCTCAAAATCGAGTTTGTCAGACTCGAAAGGTTTAACCATGGGTTTATTGTGACCCACTTGAGAAGCCGCAAACCGGGTAAAAATAGTCGGTGAATCCGTGGCACTGCGACCAGTTTCTTCCATATGGGCTTTATAGTTCAAGCCAGCACACATAATCTTGTCCGGATGCAATATCACCGGCAAATAGGCAATCTCGCTTAAGGCGTAATCAGGTGTACGTGCAGCCGCTTCGGGAGCTATAGCATTTAACTGCCCAGCGGCAATCAAAGCCTTCAGGCTGTTAAACTGCGGATAATGTTTACCCACATCAATAACCGACTGGCCAGACACTATACCAAAAGATACTTCACCTTGTTTCTCAAAGCTCAGCCAACGCATATTGACTCCTCTAACGGCGCTTAACCGTACATTTAGTGAAAAAGCTTGTTATAACTGCCCATTAGCCAGGCGTACGGCCATGCGAATGGCTGCCAACATACTATCCGGTTTAGCACAGCCTGAGCCGGCTATATCAAAGGCAGTTCCATGATCCACTGAAGTGCGGATGAACGGTATACCCAGGGTGGCAGTCACGCTTTCGTGGAAATTATGTACTTTGATCGCGATATGACCTTGATCATGATATAATGCCAGCACCAAATCAAACTCACCCGCAATGGCTCTGTTAAAAACAGAATCTGCGGGTATTGGGCCTGATACCTTGAACCCCTCTGTACGAAGGTGCTCTACAGCAGGCAGTATTTCTTCTATTTCCTCGCGACCGATCAAGCCCCCTTCGCCTCCGTGCGGATTCAATGCCGCAACTGCGATCCGAGGCTGTTCAAGTCCCCATTGCCTGAAAGTAGTCACCGCCAAGTGTATGCGCGATACAATAACATCACGGGTGACATACTTTGCCGCCTCAATTAGCGACTTGTGGGTAGATAAATGCATCACACGCAAGCCCGGCGTCATGAGGACAGTGGAGGTAAGCGATGTACGACATAAACGGGCCAGGATTTCCTGATGGCCAATGTCTTCCGTAAACCCGGCCATATGAATGGCTTCTTTATTCAATGGCGCAGTAACCATGGCAGCCACCTGTTGCAGCAATCCTGCACCCAACAGATTTAAGTCACTTTGTCGCTCAGGATGCTCGCCGTTTTTTTGATCAGAACTCGTCAAACACAACCGGGCAGCCGTCTCAACCGCGTTGACAGCCATTGTTCCACAAGCAGCAGATACCTGGCCAAATTGAAAATCTTTGGGTTTATTTTCTGACAATTCCAGGACCGACATTTGATCATCAGCCCATCGCATATCAGACAGGTTTGGATAGGAGCAAACTTTAAGATCAACCCCACCCGCCTCACATCCTGATCTCATCACCCAACCGGAACCAACCACAAAAGGCTTGCATATTTGATGCATACCCTGATCAAGAAAAGCCTTGGCTATGACTTCCGACCCAATACCTGCCGGGTCTCCCTGGGTTATGGCAATAAGGGGTTTATCTGGCATATGGCGGTTTTAATCAGACAATAGTTCAGTAGCTTCAAGCTTTAAACCGAAACCCTCCAAGCCTACATAATCCACTTCACGCGCGGCCAGTATACGTATTTTACTAGCCCCCAAATCACGTAAAATTTGGGCACCTACACCAATTTCCAGCCATTCGGAAGCTCGCTCGGATTCACGGCTAACATCTTCTTTATCCAATGCTTCAAGCGGCACACCAAGAAAGCCCCCACGCAAATAAATCAGTACGCCACTTTTCTGATTGCCCATCTTGTCCAGACACACGTCCAGCAAACCCTGATCAAAGTTACCCTGGGCTCCAAACACATCTTCTACCAATTTTTCCCGATGAATACGTACCAAAACTGACGAATTTGCATCAATTTTGCCGAACACGAGGGCCAGATGCTCTACATCTTCAAATTTCGTTTTGTAGGCAAAAGCACGTGCCTGACCTGCCCGGGTATTTACCCGAAATTCCCGTACCCGCTCAACCAATTGCTCACGACGCTGTCGATAAGCGATCAAATCAGCAATGGAAATAAGTTTCAGCTTATGTTCCTGAGCAAATTCAATCAGTTCTGGCAAGCGTTTTACCGTGCCATCATCATTAACAATTTCAGCCAGTAGGCCAACTGGCTCACACCCAGCGATTTTAACCAGGTCAACGCCTGCTTCTGTGTGACCTGAGCGCACGAGAACGCCACCCTGCCGAGCAATCAAGGGGAAAATATGGCCGGGTCGCACAAAATCTCCCGCTGCCACATTATTATTAGCCAGAGCCTGAACAGTATTCGCGCGTTCTTCAGCAGAAATACCCGTAGTAAGGCCATCCTTGTAATCCACAGAAATGGTAAATGCAGTGCTCATAGGCGCGTCATTTCTGGCCACCATGGGCTCAAGTTGCAGACGTTTGGCATGCTCTTCCAACACAGGTGTACACAAAATTCCGCTGGTATGACGAATCATAAAGGCAACCTGATCAGGCTTGGCATGCCCAGCGGCCATGATTAAATCACCTTCGTTTTCGCGATCATCATCGTCGACCACGACTACCATCTCTCCATCAGCAATGGCAGCCACAGCCTCCTCGATTGTGTTAAACACTGATCCCGTATCTTCCATCATCCCCACCTTTATCAATTACTGTTTTACTGTCCTTACGCCAAATGTCGCAAAATATTCCAAGCGTTTGTAAAACTTTTAAGTTAGCGGGCTAGGTTAACATGTTGTAGAAGAAGAATCTCAGGTACAATACGCAGACTTCTTATGCACCCGTAGTTCAACTGGATAGAATATCTG
>JAHRWB010000181.1 GCA_019090385.1 Pseudomonadales bacterium
CAAATTGTCAGGGTTGCCATCGTAGTAATGACATCCATATAGGGCGGAACGGCACAGCCTGTGAGCAATGTCATAACCAGCGGGATTGGGCGCCGGACTTTGATCATTTTTCTGATACAAATTTTGCCTTACAGGGTGCCCATGCCGAAGTTAGCTGTAAGGCATGCCATATCGGCAAGTTGACTGATGCGGTCAATACTGAGTGTGCAGATTGCCATGCTGGTAGCAATCCGCACGGTAAATTGCAAGGCGACTGTGAAACCTGTCACGGGCAAACTAGCTGGAATGATGAGATTAGTTTTCATCACGATTTAAGCCGCTTTCCACTAATTGGAATGCATCGTGTGACTTCCTGTGAGCAGTGTCATCAAACGCTGGAGTATTCTCCTCTGGCCATGGCATGCAGTCATTGTCATGAACAGGACGATATCCATGAGGGTTCGCTGGGCGAAGACTGCACGGGCTGCCACAACCCGGTTAGTTGGAGTTATTGGGTATTTGAACATGACGAAGTAAGCGATTTTAGTCTTGATGGCGCACATGAAAACCTCGTGTGTGAGGCCTGTCATACTCGTGGAACGTCGGCAAACCGTCAGTCGGCCGCATGTTTCGCCTGCCATAGTGATGATGACCCACATAAGGGCAGATTCTCCCGGCAATGTGATAAATGTCATAACTCAAGTACTTTCAGCGAAGCGCATTTTTAGCATGAATATGAACAAGAACTCGGATACCAGTACGACAAATAATTCTATCAGCGAAACATCTAATCTGTTTGCAGAGGTGGTTGCAAAAATCCTTCGTCCTATCGTCCGTCTGGCGCTTGAAAAAGGCATAACACTGGATGGCTTTGCTGACATAACCAAACGTGTGTTTATTGATGTTGCCTCTGAACATTTTCTTATTGATGGGCGCAAGCAAACCAAGTCGCGTATTGCAACACTCACAGGCATTAATCGAAAAGAAGTAGCAAGAATACAGGGAGCATCAGTGGACGGGCTGGAAAAAATATCCCGAAAACGCAATCGTGCCGCTCAGGTGTTAACTGCCTGGCTTCGTGACGAACGTTTTCTGGATTCTAAAGGCGATCCTATGCCATTAAAAATTGAGGGGGAGAATAGTTTCACAGATCTGGTGAAAAGTTATAGCGGTGATATTCCGGTGCGAACAATTGTAGATGAGTTTAAGCGCCTGGGTTTGGTCGAGAGCAATTCTGAGGATGGGAGATTGTATTTGGTTAGCAGGGGCTACGTGCCAAAAAGTGGGTCAGAGGAATACCTGGAGATATTAGGAGCTGACAGCCAGGAACTATTGGAAACCATTATTTCCAATATGCAGGTAGAAAAGAAATATGCCCTTTATCAAAAAAAAGTAGTTTACACCAATGTACCTCTGGATTATCTGGCTGGGTTCCGATCTATCAGTGCGCGCATGAGTCAACACTTGCTTGAGGAAATGGATCGCTGGCTTGCTGACCACGACAGAGATACGAGCCCCAATATATTAGGAGAGGGGAAAGCTAAAGTTGGATTGGGTATTTATCAAATTGAATCTATAGACGAGGCTGATCATGACCTTTAGTGAAGGGTCTTATATTAAGACGTTCAAATCCTGTTTTTTAACCGTCTTTGTTTTTGTGCTAGTGGCGTGCGGCGGAGGTGGTGGGAGCACAAATATTGGCTCTGCGAACTCATCTGGTAGTACACCAGTGACAGGGGGAGGCAGTAACCCGAATGTTGGGGGAGATACCGGCACTGGTTTCGGGGGGGGGATAAGCGGCAGTGGTATTGTTCATTCTCGTATTCAGGGATTTGGCAGCGTTATTATCAGTGATGATGAATACGACACCTTTACAACCACGTTTATTGTTGAAGGCGACGATAACGCCATACAGGATGAGCTGGATATAGGCAAAGTTATCACCGTAGACGTTGATTTTGAAAATAAAGTAGCGAATGCCATCTCGTATCGCTCCTCTCTCAAAGGTCCGATTGATAATATTGTGATCACTGATTTGCTTAAAGGCGAGGCTTTGATTACGGCGCTTGGGCAATCCATATTGACCAATGCTGCAACGCACTTTCAGAATTTGGATCTGGCCTTATATTTGGCAGGCGATTTAATTGAGGTTAGCGGAGTCCGAGATGAAAATGATAATATCATTGCCAGTTACGTTGAAAAAAAGCCCTCGCTCGATGAATTTAAATTAATAGGAAGTATAAGAAACCTCCGGGCGAGTGAGTTAAATATTGGTTCACTGCGTGTTGATTATTCCTCTGCAGCTTTGCAAAACTTTGATAGCAATTTACTGGCGGAGGACCAGTTAGTTGAAGTCAAAGCCCCGGCATCTGGCTTTACCTCGCCAGATAGCCTTATCGCTTCCTCGTTGGAGTTTATCCCCTTAACCCTTGTATCAGGGGATGATCGCCTGGAAATCGAAGGGGTTATAACCCGTTTTGCAAGTGAATTGGATTTTGATATTTCAGGCTTTTCGGTTACCACCTCGGAAACCAAAACGACCTATGTTAATGGCGGAAGTAGCAGCCTGGAAGTGGGTGCCTTTATCGAAGCAGAAGGGGGTGTTAATCAGGCTGGCGTATTGGAAGCAGTTAATATTGTTTTTAAGCCCACGGGAGCAGTTAGGGTGGAGAGTACTGTCGAAAGCATTGATTTACCCGGGAGGCGTGTTAATGCATTGGGGATTTCTTTTGTAATACGGGATAGCACACAATTTGAAGATGAAAGTGCAGCCAATGTTTCCAATTTATCGCTTGTAGATTTCAATGTAGGGGATCGAATTGAGTTACGTGCCTTTCTTGACGGGGCCACCCTTGTTGCATCAAAAGTTGAAAGAGAGGACAGCGAAGACGAGGTAAGTTTAAGTGGCCCAGTGACCGCCATAGATGCAGCAGGTAGTACGATAGATATTTTGGGTATCACCATTACCAGTGGAGAAAATACGCAATATGAGATTGGTGAACAGGAAGATCTCAACCAATCAGTTTTTTATTCTTCATTGCGGCTGGGTGATTTTGTCGAAGCAGAGTGGGAGGCATTTATATCTATTGAAGATGTTGTTGACTCACTTGAGATTGAAAATGAATAAAACTTGGTGGTTCAGTCATATTAGGAAACCTGGTAGCGGCGCGTCCATATGGACACCTTTGTTGCTTGTGGTATGTATGCTGGTTGGACAGCAATTAGCGGCGAGTGAAATGTATGATCACTTCCAGCATGGTTTTGATCTGGATGGTGCTCATCGCAGCGTATCTTGTGAATCTTGTCATAAAGGAGGGGTGTTTAAAACTACGCCGAAAGAATGTTCTTTATGCCACGATGGAAGTGGTATCTATGCCGTTTCAGCACGATCAATTAACCATATTTCAACCACCGATTATTGTGGTGCATGCCATCTAAACGAAAATTGGTCTGCTATAAAGCAGGTAGATCACACAGAGGTATTTGGAACCTGCACCAGTTGTCACAATGGTCAATCTGCAGAGGGCTTACCCTTAGGACATATCCAGACCTTTCAGGAATGTAACGTTTGCCACACTGATTTAACCTGGACGGCAGTGATTTTTGATCACAGCGAGATTACCTCTGCCTGCCAGAATTGCCATAATGGAATGGACGCTACCGGTAAATCTCCAATGCACATTCTGACCACGGAAAATTGTGAAGGCTGCCATTCGACAAATTTCTGGTCACCAGAAATAGCAGTGGACCATACACAAGTTATGGGCAGTTGTTCCAGTTGTCACAATGGTATGGTGGCGATGGGCAAACATGCCCAGCACATAACCAGCAATGACATGTGTGATGATTGCCATACCACCAACG
>JAHRWB010000182.1 GCA_019090385.1 Pseudomonadales bacterium
GTGAATTTTTTATTGGGGTGGCTAGGGTAGCCGGGTTTGTCTGGGGAATGGCTATACGTTTGCCAGTTAATTGCAGGCCGCTGGCGTCAACCAAATCCATTATAAGGTAGGGATGGCTAACAGGTTCTGGCAGATTTAGGGAAAGAGAAATATCGATGCTTTCTTCATACTGCACATCTGCGTGAGTATCCGTCTCATTGATACTGGCATGGGTAATTCCGAAACCGCTCACTGCAAAGCCAGCATCGGTTCTGGATAGTGGTCGGTTCCGGCCCAGGGACTTATGTTTATCCTGTTGAACCTGCTGCAGATAATCCATAATCACGTCGTCTGGCAGGCCTTGTCTGGCAATACTACCCTGGTTTAGTAATATGGCTTGATTACAGAAAGCCTTTACGGCCTTCAGGTCATGACCTACAAACAACAGTGTTGTGCCCTTTGCCAGTATGTCTTCTATTTTGCTAAGTGCTTTGGCCTGAAAGCGCGCATCACCAACAGCGAGCGCTTCATCCACTATCAGGATGTCAGGCTCAACATGTACCTGCACGGCAAAGGCAAGCCGAAGGACCATGCCTGAGCTATAGCTTTTTACGGGATGATTTATAAATGAGCCAATATCTGCAAAATTAACAATGTCCTCATATCTTGCATCAATCTCTTCCCGGCGCAGACCGAGAATGGTGGCATTCAGATAAACATTCTCACGGCCGCTAAATTCTGGGTCAAACCCGCTGCCCAGCTCCAGCAGGGCAGCCACTCTGCCTTGTACTTCCACTGAGCCGCTGCTTGGCTGCAATGTACCGGCAATGATTTGCAGCAAGGTACTTTTACCACTGCCATTGAGGCCGATTATGCCCAGGCTTGCCCCTTTTTCCAGATCAAAACTGATGTTGGAAAGGGCGTTTACGGGTTCGCAGTGCTTTTCTTCAAATCGGCTGTACCAGGTCGGGGACCAGGGTTTAACCAAGCGGTGGGCGGCAGGTACCAGTAAACGGGATGTGGGCGTGCGCCATAAGAGATAGGTCTTGCTGATATTGGAGACTTTTATCATGACATCAGAACACTTGTGTGCACTAAACAATAAGCCGATGTTCGATTAAACAACATCGGCGAAACCTGGCCGCAGGCGTTGAAAAAAAGCGTAGCCCGAAACGAAAATTAGCACCGCGCTTAAACTGTAAATACCCAATGCCTGAAAATCCGGTGCATTCCCGTAGAGAAGCACAGTGCGGGCATTTTCAACAATAACGGCAATAGGGTTTAGCCAGATCAGACTTTGTACTTGCTCGGGTAAACGATCAACGGAAAAAAATACCGGGCTCAGGAACAATATCAACATTGTTAGCGTACCCATGATGTGTTCGATATCTCTGAGAAACACCCCCAGTGCAGCAAGAAACCAGCTAATCCCCGCAAGCATAAGAAAATAGGGCAAGAGAATGAGCGGTAAATACAGTGCCTCCAGGGGAATGCGTCCTACCGTGAGTAGGGCAAAGGCAAGCAGCAATGCGAAGCTGATGAAAAAGTGAAACAGTGAGCTGAAAAGACTGACCCAGGTGAGGATTTCCAGAGGGAAGACCACTTTTTTAACGAAATTGGCGTTTTGTAAAATCAAGCCCGTCGAGCGCGTTAATGTATCTGCAATCATCCCGTGGATAATCAAGCCGAGAAATAGCACCAGCGCAAAGGGTAGTTCGGTTTCTTCTCCGCTAACCAGGGTGGTTACGTTCCAGCGGGCTTTAAAAACGATTTGAAATACGAAGGTGTACATTGCCAGCATGAGCAGGGGCGTCACAATGGCCCATAAGAACCCCATCAGAGAACCACGGTAGCGGCTTTGAATTTCACGGATGAGCAGTTGGTGAATCAGTGCCTTGTGGTGCCATAAACTAGCGAACATGGGAGCAGGTACTTTATGAATTTTGAAGAATATAATGCAGTGCATATTATTCTCCATTCTTGGGTCTTTTACGAGCGGCGGACAGGAATTAGCTGAAACGCAGTCCGTAGTGTGTGCTTAGCCGGTGGTATTCGGCCAGGTAACTTAGCTTCAGGCATGCTCTGGAAAAATAATGTGCACTGCGAATCGGGTCGCCAACAAACAGCTTAACGGGCTCCGGTATTTGTGAGGGCGAGACATCTAAAAACTGAAACAGGCGGGTTAACGTAGCTTTGTGGTCATTGGCCAGGTCTTTACTGCACAGGATTAAAATCTGTTTGGGATCGAAATATTTATGCAGGCGCAGGAGTTGCCGGGTATACAGGCCGCGACTTCTGTAGGAGTGCAGGCGACGAGATGCTTGTAAGTTGCTGGCGAGGCTTGCTTTACGGTAGAGGCGATAGGGCTCAAGTAGAAGTGCCAGCCATAGTGGCAGTTTTTCATTTTGTCTGCTGCGCTCCATGTAATAGTGAGAAATGGCCCGTTCTACCGGGTCCCTCAAGATGACGATTATTTTCAGCTGGGGATTGTAGCGTGCCATTTTTTCCGGAATATCTTCCAGGTACATATAGATGGGTGTGGCTTCGCCATAAAGTAAATTTTCTGCTTTGGGGTTTGTGTTTGGCGTAGCACTTGCACTAGCACTTGGACTTGGACTAGCATTTGGTGGGGTGTCGCTCTGAAATAAAGGTGCATAGCGAGAGTCAATCTGCTCGGGGGAGACTCCTGAATCAGGCTTTAGCGTATCAAATATATGGGCCTCTTTGGGCTTTGCCATAATCAGGCCAGGGTGCAAAGCGAGGTAGTGTGCAAGGGCCGTGGTGCCGCTTTTTTGTGCGCCCGCCACCAGAAAATCCAGCCGGGGTTTGTCGCGTTTATTCCGGGGCATCTTGGTTTAGACTGGCATTCGCCAGTTGTTCTATTTCGTATCGCTGATAAAAATGCCAGCAGTAATTTTCTGTGTCAGCCAACAGCGCTTTTGCTGCACGGGCAGTATAGGCGGGATCATATAAATCACTGCTATTTTGATTGATCAGCTTGAACTCAGGTGCAGGGCTGGCATTAACGATGTTTGAAAGGGCCGCTCCCCGGGATGCCACAATTTGTTCATATTTTAAGATATGTGCGGGTTTAAGTACTTTCCGGTAGGTTTGGAAATACCAACTGAGCAGAAGCAATTGTCGTTGTAGAGGGTTGTCACTTTGTGCCAGTTGCTTCTGCAATTCAGGGGCGTGGGCTTCGGCCATGGGAGCATGTCCATCTCGCAGTGGGTGGTCCAGGGTATTCCAGGAGGAGAGTATAGCCAGGGGATTTCGAATGAGTGCGTAACAGGAAAAGCTCTGTATTAGTTCGGCCAACAAAGCCGAAAAGGCGTTAGGGTGCTTTATAAGTAAAGTAAAACCCTGGGCCAGAGTCTGGGTGGGCTCGGTCCACTTAACGCCAGAAATTGATGAGGTTCTTCCTGAGAGACTGCCCTTTTCCTTGTTTGTAAAAGTACTGGAAAATGTATTGGTGGATTGCTTGTCTAGCTGAATAATCGGTATTTGACCGCTGTCTTGCACTCTTGTGCGTATGGTGGCAAAAAACTTTGTCAGATAGTCGACCCGTTGTCCGGCACTGGGCAGGGCATTGAATTCAGACATGTTCAGCGGTTCTATCATAGCGAGACAATTGCCAGTTTGGTTAATGAGCTGACAGGTGAGTGTACTGCCTGAGCGCGGTATTGCTGCCAGTATGATATTCCGGGGGTTTTGAGGCCCTGTGCCTTTTAGTGCCGGGCTTACCATGGCCTGCTTACTGTGAATTTAAATCCTGCTATGTCTAACATAAGTCCGCCAGGTTTTTTAGCAGGTGGTGATATTTTTCTGTTTCCTGCTGCATGGAAAAAGTTTTAGCGGTCTTTATGCCGTTCAGGCGCAGTGTATTTCGGGTTGATTTTTCAAGGGATAAGGCATTTTGAATGCAAGCTACTGCGGATTCGAGAGTATATTCTGCCACCAGGCAGTTATTGTTGGGCAAGCAAAAACTGCGGTTGCCTATGCAGTCCATTGTTATGGTTAGCTTGCCCAGCGCCATGGTTTCCAGTGCGGGCAGGTAAAAGCCTTCTTCTGCATGGGGCAGGCATAGCACAATGCCAAACTCATCCAGTTGTTCGAGATAATCGGCTCGCCCACGCAGGGCAAGGTTGAGTTGATATTCAATATTTTTCTGGCCCAGCCGTTCGGACAATTGGCTGGCAAAATCCTGGTTTTTATATCCCACAATGAGTATTTTTTTGTCTGTTTCGCTGTCGTTTTCAATAGCAGCAGTGGCTTGTAATTTTAGATCCACACCGTTAGGGATTACGATAACTGGACCGTTGACAATGCCGGTATCGTGAATAGCATCTGCTACCTCCTGGCTCACGCAAATACGTATGGCTTTACGTTTCAGGTAAGAAAGCAGTTCAGTATTCTCGTGGGCATGGCGCACATGCTGAATAAGGTTAATACGTGTATTTAATCGTTCAGCGAGCCCTTGTTTATCCAGATATCGCCAGTCTGTACCGGCTATGAAAAAAATATCTTCTGCCTCAGGGGTCCAGTTTTTTATTGAATCTCCCTGCCATAGTTCACTCCGTTCCTGCAGAATAGCTGGTGGCTCAGCTGCATGTTTTTCAAAGCATATACGTGGGCTAAAATCCGGGTAGCTTTGCGTATTACGAAAATAGTGAGCGTGCTTTAAATGCCCTCCGCTGAACTGTTGGTAGTCCCGGTAAAACCAGATTTTTGGTTTTTGTTGGGTGTCCAGGTCAGGCATGTTTGTTGCTGTTATCAGGACGAGGCTGGTTATCTATAAGAGCGCGTCGGGACGAACGCGAGTTTTCGAAGGGGAATTTCTCCTCAGGAAGGGTTTTATCAAGAAATTTACAGAGTTTAGGCCACCCATCGCCCTGGGTGATATCCATAATCAGCAGTTTTTCCGGGGACGTGCTAAAATAATTTTTTACCTCTCTCTGGTGTTGCTGATAGCGGGCCAGGTAAAGAGCCTCATTGCCCTCGGGATGACCTACACCATAAATCCACTCGCGCATGGGCGTGTCTTTATGTCCAAAGTGTGCCACTGAACTGGCTAACCAGTCCTGTTCATCTCTGACGGTGAGTATAAACAGGCTATCCGGGTAGTGTGTGTTCAGGTACTCATAACACACAGGCCAGGGGTTATCCTGAAATGCATCGTAATCACTGACATAACCATCTATGAGTGAGAAAACACTGGATTGGATATCGTCATCGCGTACGCCAATCGCCCCACACACACGATATCCGAGCATAGAGAGGGCAATACCAAGCGACGAGGTTGCAGTTTTGTGAAATCCGATGCCAAATACTTTTTTTTGCATA
>JAHRWB010000183.1 GCA_019090385.1 Pseudomonadales bacterium
CATACTCGCTCAGGGCTGTCTTCATACTCGCTCAGGGCTGTTATTTTGACTCAAAATGCTGGTATAAATATTGATACCCCTTCAGAATGGGCAGGCGTACCCGCATATTTGCGTAATTTGAGGCATTAATCCGCAGGAATATAGAGCGCGGGAGCAGCACCTAACATGTCAGCAGTGAATTCACCCACAAAGCCAAGTGTACAAACAGTACAGAATGAACCCAAAGTTTTTACCGGCACTATTGACCGTGCCGCGATGGGGTTTTCACTTCTGTGCCTCGCTCATTGTCTGGCTATTCCTTTGCTAGCGACCATTGCGCCATTGGTCCTACCTCACAATCAAGGTATTCACTGGGTATTTTTGATCATTGCCCTGCCCTTAACAAGTTTCGGGCTCTGGAAAGGCGTAACAATCCATGGCGACTATAAAATCCTGGCATTGGGGCTCTTTGGCCTTTCTGCTATGGCCCTGGGGGCACTGGAACTATATGGTGAACAAAATGCCACCTACACTACCATTACAGGTGTTGCAATGATATTTAACGCGCATGCATTAAACATATGGCGACAGAGCCAGGTGCGTAAAAGGCAACATAGAAGCTAACCCTATCAACCCCGTCGTTATATTGAGGCCACCAGCATTATAATTGTACTCTGTATTATCCTGGCGCTAGTTGTCCTCTATTTGGATTTCCATTACAAATCCACAGATCATCAACAATACGATTACCCACGCCCCACACTCATGAGACCCCGCTCGGAAGTAAGCTCTCAACATGCAGCCGTGACCAGGCAACTGGCCAAATTTCATGTAGCCCCTTCGTTCAGCCTTGATGTGAACCGAAATAAACTAGAAGTGTTGTTCGCCAGAAAAATTTCTGCCGAAGTAATCCCCATTGAATTCCAGGGCGTAAAGGGCGAGTGGGTATTGGCAAAAAATGCACAAGCTTCACAGCGCTTACTATATATTCATGGCGGTGGATTTATCGTTGGCAGTACCACAAGCCACCGCTATATCGCGTCAGAATTATCAAAATCAGCTGGAGTAGCCGTACTCTCTATTAATTATCGCATGTTGCCAGACTATAAAATTATTGACAGTCATGCGGACGTACGCACTGCATATCGGTGGATATTTAATAATGGCCCAAGTTCTGCAGAACCGGCTAAAAATGTTTTCATCGCTGGAGACTCGGCAGGCGGAACCCTTTGCCTTGCAGCCATTGCGTGGGCAAGGGACAATAAGCTACCTCGATGCACTGCAGCTATAGGTCTAGCCCCCCTTACCGATATAACGCTCAGCGGACCTTCACTGACGGAAAATATAAGTTCCGACCCATTTCTAGGCCCCTTTCTAAAAAACGTTCTCCGTCTACCTCGCACATTGATAGCCATTGCTGCACGATACAAACTTGGAGCTGCCATCAATGACCCTGAAATTTCTCCCCTCCTCGGGAACCTGGCCAACTTACCACCCACCTTGCTGCAGGTAAGCAACGAGGAAACGCTATTCAGCGATTCCCTCCGTTACGCCAACAAAGCCAATAGCGCCGGTAGTGAAGTTATTTTGCAAGTGTGGCCAGCAATGGTACATGTATTCCAGGCCTTCGGACCCAAACTCCCAGAGGCTATTGAAGCTTTCAAGCTCATCGGAGAATTTATCCAAGCTAGAATGAAAGAAACAGATAAAAACCCCTAGTCCGACCGTGTTACAATAAGCATATGCCAGAAGCACTCAAACATTGTTACAACGAAAAATTTATCAATGAACTCTCTACCGCTTTTGAACTTGAATATCAAAATTTCAATCGCGAAAATTTTTCTACCAATGTATTTAGCCAAGGCTGGGAGCAGCTTGAACTCAAGGCCAGAATGCGCAGAATTACCATCTCGTTAAATGACTGTTTGCCCAACAATTACTCTCAATGTCTGGACATTCTAGTTGCGGCTTCCAATACTCTAAACGTCAGTGATAAACAAGGCTTTGAAATGATGCTATTTCCTGACTTTGTTGAATACTATGGATCTGAGCACATTGACCTTTCAATCACAGCACTGGAACATTTAACCCAGTTAGCCAGCGCTGAATTTGCCGTGAGGCCCTTTATATTAAGCCACCCGCAAAAAATGATGGCGCAGATGTATACATGGTCCAAGAGTAAAAATGTCAAATTACGAAGACTCGCATCGGAAGGTTGTCGCCCTCGTCTGCCTTGGGCAATGGCTCTGCCTGAGTACAAAAAGAACCCAAAACCCATAATTCGCATATTGGAAGAACTAAAAAATGATGAATCGCTCTATGTTCGGCGCAGCGTGGCAAATAACCTAAACGATATATCTAAAGACCACCCCGACCTGGTTATTTCGTTGGTCACGCCCTGGAAAGGAAAAAGCCAGAATACAGATTGGCTAATTAAGCACGCTTGTCGGGGACTGCTGAAAAATGCCCATCCACCAGCGCTGCGCCTATTCGGTTTCGGCAAGGTAGAGCACCTCAGCATCTCGAATTTTAGACTGCCGGACTCGGTCAATATGGGGGAACATTTATCTTTCAGTTTTCAAATAGAATCCAGCCAACCAACAATCGGAAAACTAAGAGTCGAGTATGCGATAGATTTCCTAAAAGCCAATGGCCAAACCCGAAGGAAAATATTCAAAATTTCCGAGTCAAGTTACCAGCAATCATCCAAACAGGTAAATAAGAGACATTCCTTTAAAGCCATTTCCACTCGCAAACATTATTCAGGCAAACACAGTCTTGCCATCCTGTTGAACGGCGTTGAAACTGTTCAACAGGAATTTGCCTTAACAAGCCATTGAACTTTGCTCAGAGCTTACTTAGAACTTGCACTAAGCAGCTAAAATACGGCGCGGACGTTTTGAATCATTTGCATTAAATTTGCTACACAGTCGCCCATTACGCGGCATTCAATTTTTTACGTGCGCCCTGGATACCGCCCGTATAAATACCATTAATTATTTTTGATGCCGTGTCAGCATCTGCGCCTTTGGGTGTAAAAGTTCCGGTCCAATTGACGCTACAGGAGGCATCGTCAATAGAAGATATTGTCACAGTCGCAGAATAGCCGGCAACAGGCAGTGGGCAGTCGTCATTGGTAATCGAATAAGTATAGGTGAGTTTGTCCTGATCATGATTGTCCAGGCGCTCAACCACGGTGCCACCACCCATAGACAGCCTGCGTATCGTACCCACGCCCTCACCTTCCACTTCTACAGCAGTAATTGGACCACCAATTTGAATACCAGCAAAGTCGCTTAAAATATCCCATACAGCCCCAGCAGGTGCTTTAACTGTTTCTATTACTTCAACCTTAGTTTTTGTCATTTTATTGCCTCTCCCTTATTTACGTATATTGAACCAATGGCAAATACTACCAGACTCCCTGCTTGATAAGACATATTCCTATCACTAAGCCTGCAACAGGCAATCTGGCCGATATACTCAGCTAAACTGAACTCAATATTCAGGCGAGTAAAAGATACTGAATCCACTGCAATCACTATGTAGAATAGCGCATCATCACGAAAGTCCGTTTGGTAGCTATTTCCCATGAAAGATAAAATGCAAAATAATTATCAATTATGCGTCGCCCCCATGATGGCATGGACTGATCGCCATTGCCGACGATTACACCGATTGATTGCCCCGCGTACACGCCTATATACCGAAATGGTGACTACACACGCCTTGTTGAACGCGGACCCCAAACGGTTGCTGCGCTATAGCGCTGAAGAAAAACCCCTCGCATTGCAATTGGGCGGCTCTGACCCTGAACACTTGGCACTATGTAGCAAAATGGCTGAGCAATATGGTTTCGACGAAGTCAATCTGAACGTAGGCTGTCCTTCTCCCAGAGTGCAACGGGCCGACATTGGCGCTTGTCTAATGCAACAACCTCAACTGGTTGCAAGTTGTGTTGACGCAATGCAAAGCAGAGTTTCCATACCCATCACAGTAAAATGTCGCATCGGTATCGACGCTGAGGATTCATACGAATTCCTTTCTCAGTTTATTTCTGCGGTTGCAGACGCTGGTGTTTCAGTTTTTTTTATCCATGCCCGCAAGGCAATTCTAAAAGGATTATCTCCTGCACAAAATCGCCATGCTCCACCGCTTAACTATGAACGCGTTTACACTTTAAAGAAGAATTTTCCGGCACTTAAAATAATACTGAACGGCGGAATACAATCCATAGAACAGGCCGCGATGGCACTGAAAAATACTGACGGTATAATGCTGGGGAGGGCTGCCTATCAAAACCCCCTGTTATTACAGGCGCTAGAGCAGAAAATATTTGGAGAATCCAGAAATTATTCACCCCGGGAAGCCCTCGAAGCCTACCTGCTCTACGTCCAGAAAGAGTTAGAATCAGGCACACGCTTACAGTCAATTACACGCCACCTGCTGGGCCTATTTAATGGCATACCGGGTGCCAGAAACTATCGACGATATCTTTCTGAAAATGCCCGCCTGGAAAATGCAGGAATACAGGTATTAAAGGAAGCATTACTCATGATCCAGGATAACCCCTCACAAACCCCACACAAAGACCGGGCTTACTCATCATGTTAGAACAACTAAAAAAGCTGTTTTCTTTCACTGAAGCAAAACCAGAATCCAACGCACAAGAGCTTGTCATTTGCTCGGCGGCGGCGATTTTGTTATTCGAAGTAGCTTGGGCGGACCATGATATCAGCAAGGAAGAAGTCGAGCACATAAGCCAAGCGTTAACAACGCTGTTTAGTTTGAGTACTGAGCAAGTCTCTACAGTTATTAAAAGTGCCCAGGAATCCCACAAAGACAGCATTTCAATGCATAATTATACACGCGAGATTAATGATAATTTTACACCACCAGAGAAGATTGATCTGGTAACGGCGATGTGGCAACTAGCCCTTTCTGATCAGGACATTCACAAATATGAGGAGCACATCATTCGCAATTTGGCCGAGCGAATCTATGTCTCACACAGCGACTTTATTAAATCGAAAATTCGAGCGCGAGAATTATTAGGCTAACTAGCCGCTTCGAGCATTTCTACCAGATTATGGAAGGTCGCTCTGTTATTTTCGTTCATCTCCATTAGTATTCTGTGTGCTTCGATCACCCGTAATCGAATATCGTTATCGCTACAGGTAATTTTTGGCAGTTCTCCCAATTGCTCTGCATTTTCAATTTTATCTTCGATAAGCTGAAAAACATCTTCAAAGCCCATACTCTTCAGCACACGGGTTATATCCGGATTTGTTGATACCAACACCGGCAAATAGTCAAACCGACTCTGCGCTTGTATTGATAGCTTGGCGAGTATGCCCAAGGAAGTACTATCAATGCACTCGGCCTCACTCAAATCTACAATTACAGATTTGAACAGGCTATCGCTAAACATCGAATCCAAAAATGAATCCACTGTTGTGCAAAGCGTGACCCGAACATCCCCAGTAAATTTCATAAGGTAAACACCATCGTGGTGTGCAACCAGAATACGACCATCCACTTTACTGCTTCTCCTTTTACTACTTACGGTCTTACCCCGTTCTTGTCACTGTCAGAAATGAAATATCGTCACTTGCCCCGAGTATTTCTGCTAAATCAAATAACTCCCAAATTTCGAGCTTTTGTTGTTTCGCTCGCGTTACTTTGTCCAACAGGGCCATTTCCTTTGCAACCAAATCCTCGCCTGGTAAAAACTCTAAAATCCCATCCGATACGAGTACCAGCTGACTATCGTCCCCTAGTTCGAGTTTGGCTGAAGCATAGCTCACATTTTCGAAAAGTCCGACCGGCTTACCATTCATTTCTATGAACTGACTCCCATTTAAATCTACCAGAATTCCATGCGGAAAATGTCCAGCATTAGAATAGTTCAAAATGTGATTTTCCAGATCTACCACCCCCAAAAACATAGACACATGCTTATCAAGGCGGTTCCCAAGTAGTGCCTTGTTTAACTGCGATAACATAACACCCGGCTCATCCAGCATAGCTGGTGTACAGGTTTTACTTATCTGATCCAGAAAGTTTTTCAACATTACCGTGACAAATGCTGAGCCCGCTCCGTGACCAGATACATCTGCCATGTAGAATAAAACAAAATCATCGGTAATTCTAAAGTAATCGACAAAATCTCCGCTCATATATAGCGTAGGCAGCACTTTATGACTCATGCGATAAGCACCTATCGTTATCGGGGTCACTGGCAACATCTGTGATTGCACATAACTACCCGAGCGCTGATCATGCTCGAGCTGCCTGGCATGCTCATCGGGCAGACTTGCTGGTGGAGCGCGATGCGCATGCCTCCTGTGAATACGCTTTTTCAGGCGAGAAATCACCTCCTCTAGAGAAGGACTGGCCTGGGTACCTAACTCGATAACGTCTTCCAGGCCGATGCGCAGCGCGTCCCGCAAGGCATCCTGACTAAATTCCTGCGTGGGCAATAGAGCAGCAACAGGAATATCAGGAAATTCCACAATTAAGGTTTCGCAGAGAGTAAATGCTCGCGCAGTAGAGCAGTAGAACAAGATGAATTCGGCTGAATCGGTATGTAAAATACGCCTGGCTGACGGTAATCCGGATACAGCCAATACATCATCCATTTCAGCAAGGAATTCAAGCGATTGAATAACCGATGAATCATGTTCGGGCTGGATTAAGAGGATCGTCATTCAAGCATTACTATAAACTTCTGACACTAACACTATTAGAGCGCGGAAATTACTCCCCTACAGGCGGAATAACAAGCCAATTAATGTAAGTCTGCCATCTTAAACGCATTTTAAACACATTTTTGTGTGCCTAGAAGTCGTCATCCGCAAAGGGATCTTCGATTTCGCCATCGTTAATCAAAAATTGCTGGCGTTGAAGATAGGCATCACGAATAAAAATATATTTATCTCCAATAATCAGGCTCTCTAGATCAAGCAGTTCGGCACGCTTGTTGATAAATAAGGTAGCTGACAGCCCAATATAAAGCGGATCTGAAGTTACCACATACCCCATAGGATGAGAGAAGCTGTCTGCAATGCTACCAACACTTCCGCGTACGGTACTGGGCCCCCACAACGGTACCACCAGATAAGGACCACTGCCGATACCCCAAACAGCAAAGGTCTGTGAAAAACCCTCCTCATGCTCTTTAAGTCCAATGTTAGACGCTGGATCGAACAGTCCGCCAATTCCAAGTGTTGAATTAACCAAAAAGCGTACCGTGTCCGAAAGGCCATCTCGGCCCTTACCCTGGAGGAACTGATTAACGGCAACCACCGGATACCCGAAATTAAGGAAGAAATTACCAATACCCGTTCTGATGGGCTTAGGTAATATTTTTCGATAGCCCTTGGCAATCGGTTTAAGCAGGTAGTCATCAGCCTTGGTATTAAAAGCATATATTTTGCGGTTAATGCCTTCCAGCGGGTCACCAACCTCTTCCGCTGTCACCGAAGCAGCAACGCTACAAAACAGGGCTATTAACAAAATGCCAACTAACTTTTTGAGTAACACTGTATTTTTCCTTGCTGTAATATGCCTTGCTGTATTTTACCGACTACTTTTTCCTTCGGGCATTTTTCCCGCCATACATACAGCGGAAAGGGACCGCCAAAACAACACCAAGGCTTTTTATTTAATTCCATCTACTTAACACTTTGTGCCCAGGATTATATCCAGACTCCTGAATTTTTCGAGCGTCTGAATCCCGCCCTGACTAATCTGCTCCGTTCTCAAGTGAGGCAACTCATCAGCCACCTTCTGTAATATATCTTTACCGGAAGCTGCAGTATCATCCGTCAGCAATTGAAGCAAACGAGCAGTTACGACATTCGATTCTATAAACCCGACTTTATCCATTCGGTTGCGGTACACCACAAAAAAATACTCGCCTGGTTCACTACCAGGCAAGAAACCCGGGCCAATCTGGTGTACAGGGTACGTGTAGCTCAATGACCAGGCAAGCGGAGACAATACTGGGCTCCCAGCCAGAAGGTCCCCACCGGGATCTATATCCTCTTCGGGTATCTCTGCTTCGGATACATCCACGGCCAATTCAACCCATTCATAATGGCAAAGCTCAAGCATAAAATCAGGTAGCTTAGCCACTGAACCACGCTGTTCACGCTGTTGCAGGAATTTTAAAAACTCTTCCGGGATTTCTAAAAAATAGGGCGTCTCTGCAGTGTGCGTGTGAATATACTCCCGCACTAAATTGTTCCAGACCTCTCCTTTCAGAACCTGCTTCGCGATTGGGAAGGTATTGGCTAAAAAGCTCTCGATATTGTTATAAAACAAATCAATGTAAATTTTCATACGCCGTGCATCAATACCAGATAGCAGATCGGCTGTTTCTGGGTTCCTGATATGCGCGGCGAAGTCTAACTGTATACGCCGAAAATCAGGAAGATTGCTACCCCGCTCTTGCATCACTGCTACTCGCCCTGCCAGATTTTAGTTGTTGGGCCTGAGCGATTTTTATCCTACCAACCTCAGAAAGCAAATGTGCCATACCCGGAAAGTTAAAATCTCGCTCAAGTAAAGTGGGTAACACACCAAAGCGACCGTAAGCCTTATCAAGTAAGGCCCACACAGGCTCAATAACGTCAGCGGCATGGGTATCTATCCTGATATCCTCAGCTTCAACGTAATGCCCTGCAATATGGATATAGGCCGCACGATGAACCGGCAGCGCATCCAGAAAAGATTCAGCGTCGTAGCCAAAATTCACACTATTCACAAAAATATTATTAACATCAACAAGCAACCCACAATCTGCAGTTTCAATAACGGCATTAAGAAATTCTATCTCACTCATCTCCTGACCGGGAGCCACATAATAGGATACATGCTCCAATACTATACGACGCTCTAGAATATCTTGTGCTTGCTTAATACGGGCAGCCACAAACTCAACGGCTTCTGCCGTAAATGGTATCGGCATCAAATCATAAAGCTGGCCGTGATCCCCACAGTAACTGAGGTGCTCAGAATACAGTATCGCCTTATGCTCACGCATAAATTTTTTAATATCATTTAAAAGTCGGATATCCAGCGGCGCTGGACTACCAATAGACAGGGAAAGCCCGTGACATATAAGCGGAAAACGCTCGGTAAGAGCTCGAAACTGGCGGCCAAAACGGCCGCCAACTCCAATCCAATTTTCAGGTGCTACTTCGAGAAAATCTACAGCATCGTCTGAAAGCTTAGCCATATCGGACAGCAATGCCCTCCTCAACCCTAGCCCAGCACCTTTAATCGGATATTGCATGTGGTGCAATGTAAACGCTAAGCTTCCGCTTAAGCAGCGCCACCACATTTTCCTTCGCCACCTTTATCTTCGCCACACTTACCTTCGCCGCCTTTATCTTCGCCGCACTTACCTTC
>JAHRWB010000184.1 GCA_019090385.1 Pseudomonadales bacterium
AGACTATTGAGGATACCATTCCTGTTTGACAGAGTAACGCGGCCACCACCAATCAGTGGTACTGGCTGACGAATCCAATAACTGGTGTCGGCACCGGCAAATTGCGGGTTTTCAAAAATTGCATCAAAGCCCTGGGATTTATCATCATAGGGATCGTCATCTCCACTACCATATAACAGGGACAAACGTGGCCGAATCCAGTCAAAATCCATTGAAGCTTCCGCAGCCACAAACAGCGCTTCAATATCAGATTTTCTATCTGTGAAAACACTATCGTCTTCTTCACCAAGGGCAATATAAATTGATGTAGTCAGATTTAATCGACCAAAATGTCCATCTCCGTTATAGCCAACATAAAATACATCGTAGTCCCGGGGGCGTTCACGACCTATGGAAGCAGGCCTGGCAATAAATCCATTTTTATCAAAGTAAAATCCATCATCCCGGTTGCGATTGTAAATAACCGTCGCCTGGGATACGAACCCTTTTACTGGCATATCTTGCCAATACACATTTGCTACGAATACATCATCGTCTCGTAACGCTTTACCCAAATCATTCAGCCCACTGTTGGTGTCTTTTTCAAGGCGTCGGAACCAGGCCAGATTGTATTGAAAAATATTGTTGTTCCGATTGCCAAACAAACGCACACCCAGCTGATTGTCCTGAAAAAGAAAACCACGAAAATCTGAGGAGAATGGCTGTATACCTACTCGTATGCTGTCAAAATCGAAGCGATCAGAAACATTGCGCAGGTGTTTATCAATAAACAGGCCTTGTATACCGATAAAATGGTCTGTACGCGTTGCCCCTCGTCCAGGATTTACATTAACTCCCAGGACCTCATCGAGTTTAACGTAATTATAATTTATAACCGGCGTAAAACGAAACTCATAATCCGGCGGCCTGAATACGGTATCGCCCTTTAAATACACCAATTCTATAGCCAGGTTCTGGTTAATCAGCCACTGGTCATCACTGCCAAACAAGTCGAGGCCACCGGGACTTTTAGTTGTACTTGAACCTATTGGTGTTGGCACATCACGTTTTTCGTAAACTGTATCGGATATAACCCCTAGATTAAAAAACCACTCGCCGTGTATGGGTTTATCTGCTTTGAGAACGTTTCGGTTATAAGGGTCCCATAAATTTTGGGCGTAACCCAGCGCATCTACAATGCGCCAACGATCAGGAAGAGGCACCAACTCTGCATAATCCTCTATACGTGGCCGAGGTACAACAGAGACTACATTTCGAGAACGCTGCGTTCCTCCACCTGAAACACGCTCAGGTGCTCGCCGCTGATATACCGGTTGGTCCGAACCAGCCGCCTGGGTCGCATCCTGTATCTGACTTTCTTCAAGCTCATCCCCAGGACAGGTAATACGTTTAAACCCCGGGCGGCGACGTTTTACAATACGCCCGCTATCATCTTGATAACATGCCTCTGCAGCATAACTATTTTGTGTATAACCACTAACACAAAAAGCTAGCAGCCCCACAGCAAGCACACTATATCTACAGATAGTTTTCTTCGATTGTGCCTTATTTTTGCGCTTATTAAGCATCATTTTTATATGCCCTCGCAAACATTTGTTTCATCACTGTCAACAAAAGGCGCCTGGGGGCACTGAATATAACGTAATCTCACATTTTGCGGGGTAAGCTGATCCGCCCTGATATCCGGCGGCGCATTATTGATAGCACCACCCAGACTTAAACCCGCATTATGTAAACCCAGAAAAGCTATCATGTCGTCCTGGTCAACGCCATCTCCAGAAACACCAATACCTCCAATAAGTGTACCACCTCGATAAACTGGCACACTACCAGGAAAAATCTGCAAACCGTTAGCGAGTTTCAAGGTCGTCACGGAAGGGGCAACCGCACTTAAATCTGGTGCGAGAAATACACCCGCACAGTTTTCACTCACATCAGGAAAAGGCAACCCCAAGGCAAATAATATATGCTGCAAAACTGCATTCAGGGATAAATCCAACTGCAAGCCAGTAGAAAAAACACTCCACTCGCCCTGGGGCTTACTCAAGGGCCCATTTTGCGCCGAAGAAATACCATCAGGAAAGAAAGGCCGTGATAAATTCCCCCCCGCCCGATCTGAAAATGCCACATCACCCGTAACCAGCGCGTTGCTATCATCCAGAAACGATTGCACAGCGGTTACATAGTTCCCCAATATACTGGTTCGACCAGCTCCGACATAAACAGCATCAGGAAGAGTCTGTAAAAAAGCAGCGGCGTCTATATTTGAGAAAAAGGTCGCTGTGCGGGCTTTTTGCAAGCTGACATCGGCCCCAAAAACCGGTGCGTCACGGGTACGCGCCATACCCAGAATTTCTCCATCCGTATCTACAACAGAGATGGTTACTCTTGCCGTAGTACCGAGTGGACGACGGATCTGTGCACGCGCACGATTAGCAACGGCAAGCGCTTCATCTATCAAGGTACGCACTTCGCTTTCGCTTAGTTCGTTCCCGCCCAAAGTAGCACCATCAGTCCCTGCTCGGGGTGGAAAACGCAGCGCATTGGCATTGTCTACAAAGACAAAAGCATCACGGCCGGGGAAATTTACCCCTGCATCTGACCGAATACCCGATTCAGGCTGGCCAAATGCCGTTCCTTGAACCAGTGTCCCGTCAGTGTAGCCGTTTACCGCAATAAAGACCCCAGGAGGAGCAATGGATGCAGGCAAAGCGGATATTAAATCGGAAAAATCAACATCACTAAAACGGAAATTTTTACCATCAATCGTTATCGCATCGGCTCTGCGATCCAGGGGTGCGGAAAACCCAAAACTACCCGCGGTAGCGACGAGTTCGTCAATATTTTGATCGAAATCAGAAATAATCTTATCCAGGCTGTACAAGCCGTCTGCTATAACACCTATTCCACCCACCGCAGTACCACCTTTATAAAGCGGTAGACCACCCGGATCAGCAGACAACCCCAAAGGTGACCTTTGCGGACCCACCAAGCCCTGACTTTGCGTAAAATCAGAGCAGGAGAACTGGCTAAACTGTACGCCGAACAATGGACCAGCAGGCTGGTTTTGCTCACCTGGATTAAAATTTTCCTGAACAATCTGGCTGGCAGTGCGGCTGGTAAAGGCATTGCCTTCAGATGATAGGTAAGCACCCGTCACCGCTTTAGATATGGCAGCCAATCCGTCCAGCCCGTCCAAGGTTGGACCCGCACCTTCAAGGCCACCCTCGATAACCACTGCACCATCTGCATCCAACTCAGATGCAATAAGAACAGTTTGTGGGGCCATTCGATGTACACCAAGCACATTGCCCACTCTGTCAACCACCGCAATTGTAGCGCTAACACCCTGAGCATTTGCTTCAGCAGTCGCTTGAGCGATAACAGTTCGTACATCCTCTACAGTTAAAAATGTAGAGGTATCAGCACAATCTCCGGAGCATTCTCCTGGCGTAACATCGGTGCCAACAGGACTGCCACCGCTACCGCCGCCACACGCAATCAGCAGTGTGGACATTAATATCCAGGACAGGGAACGCGCTATACCTTTAAAAGATGCTGAACTTCTACCACTTGCACCGTAATGATTACCATTACCTGTATATTTTTGGTCGCTTTCCTTGTCTTGGTGCCTACTCCATGCAACAGACCCTTCTCGCACACGCTCCCCGTAATTGCGCACAATTATCACTCCCCAAAGTTGGTATTGCTCCCTTTCAAGAGTGTAACCTAAGCTTCCTAACGATCAAAGCCTGACAAGCACCAAATAGTGGCACCGCATTCTGCAAAATAGTAGGCTGCATATGCGGAACGCCAATACAATTTCACAGTGCACGAAACAAGGAAAATGTAATGAACCAAAAAAATAATGAAGCACTAGAGCATTTTATGAGTGGGCTACGTCGACGCAATCCTAATGAACTGGAGTTTCATCAAGCTGTTCACGAAGTAGCAGTAGATATCGTTCCATTTATCGCAGACAAAGCGCTATTTAAAGAAATGCAAATACTTGAGCGCATGTCGGAACCTGATCGGATCATCATTTTTCGTGTCTGTTGGCAGGATGACCAGGGCAATATTCGCGTAAACCGCGGTATACGTGTGCAATGGAGTAACGCTATAGGCCCCTATAAAGGGGGCATCAGATTTCACCCCTCGGTGAACCAGAGTATTCTTAAGTTTTTGGGGTTTGAGCAAACGTTCAAAAACAGCCTGACGGGCTTGCCCATGGGTGGTGGTAAAGGGGGTTCTGATTTTAACCCTAAGGGCAAGTCAGATGCGGAAGTCATGCGGTTTTGTCAGGCATTTATGATCGAGCTAAGTCGACACATTGGACCTAATACCGATGTTCCTGCGGGCGATATCGGCGTTGGCTCTCGTGAAGTTGGTTACTTGTTTGGTCAATACAAGAGACTGCAAAACCGCTTTGAAGGGGTACTAACAGGTAAGGCACTGGAATTTGGTGGCAGCTTAATTCGACCCGAGGCCACTGGATACGGTACAGTTTATATGGCCAACAATATGATGAAACATGCCAATATGAGCCTGGCCGATAAAACCTGTGTGGTATCGGGCTCCGGCAACGTCGCTACGTATTGTGTGGAAAAACTCAGGGAACTCGGCGCAAAAGTCGTCACATTGTCTGACTCCGGAGGGTTTATCCATGATCCTGACGGCATTACCGCAGAAAAACTCGCCTGGGTCGTAGAACTAAAAAACGAGAGGCGCGGCCGCATCAGTGAGTACGCTAAGGAATTCGGCTGCAAATACTACGAAGGCAAACGTCCCTGGTCCATCAAATGTGATTTGGCTTTTCCATGCGCCACGCAAAATGAGCTGAACGAAAACGATGCCAAACATCTAGTAAAGAATGGATGTGAAGCCATTGCAGAGGGCGCAAATATGCCTTGTGATCCGCCGGCGATCGAAGTTTTCAAATCAGTAAAAGTGCTGCATGCACCCTCTAAAGCTGCCAATGCAGGCGGGGTAGCCGTTTCAGGGTTGGAAATGAGCCAAAATAGTCTACGCATCTCCTGGCCAGCGGAAGAAGTAGATGCACGCCTGCAAGATATAATGCAGGATATCCACGACCAATGTGTAGCCTACGGTGAAAACACCAAAGCTGTAGACTATTTCAAGGGAGCTAATATCGCTGGCTTCGTAAAAGTAGCCAATGCAATGCTGGCCTATGGCGTTATCTGATACGAGCTATAACTAGTATTCCACACTGAAAATCTTGGGTACCCATCCCTTTAAGGTGAGGGATATCCGGCTGGCTGATACATTTGCGGAATTAGCAACCTTCCCCCAAATGCATCAGCCAGCCTAGATCAGCCCCACGTGTCAGCTCAGATGCGTCGCGAAAAACTCTAGAGTAGTTTTCAGTGCCTCAGTGGAAGCCTCTTTATTGTACGAGTCACGCATATCGCAATTGAAACCATGATCGGCGTTATAGACGTATACAGGCACCTCAGGTAGCGCTGATTTAATCTTATCCACCTGGTCCATCGGTATATGCGCATCAAGTTCGCCAAAATGCAGTATCAAAGGTACTTTCGGTTTTTGATCCAGCACATTCACAATACCACCACCATAATAGCCAGAACAACAAGCGACGCCTTCCAAATTGCAGGCTGACAGATAGGTAAGTAATCCCCCAAAGCAGTAACCTACCACACCGACTTTACCGTATTCAGATAGCTGAGTAATCACTGCTGACAAATCTGCCAAGGTTTCAGGCATTTTTAACTTACTGAAAGCGATCCCCACACCCTTGCCCATATCATCGGGGCCGTACCCCAGTTCAATACCCGCTTCCACGCGATCGAATAAAGCCGGAGCAATTGCTACATATCCATCCCTTGCATAACCATCAACCACAGAACGGATATGCTCATTAACGCCAAAAACCTCCTGAATAACGAGAATTGCACCTTTGGGTGCATTCTCAGGCTGTGCCATATACGCGTCCAAAACAAAGCCATCACCAGACTTGATCTTTATTATTTCTCCCAAAGCCATTTCCTCCCATTTATTGTATTAACACTTATTGTATTAACACTGGGCGAAAATTCAAACGCACTTGAACCGCCACCAAGAGCGAACCCTATGACAGGCTGCATTTATACCAGGCAGCCTATCGTGGCTGCTTTGATCAAAACCGATAACCCAGGCTGATACCGTAAACCCACGGGTCAACTTCCACCTTTCCAATACTTGCTCCATCCAGCTTGGCTTTTGTTGAAAGATCCATGTAGCGCGCATCCAGATTAAGAAATAGTTTCTCAGTGAGATCTATGTCTACGCCTATCTGAGCCGCAAACCCGACAGATGTGCCGAGAGACAAGTGACTATCTGACAAGGCACCCGTTGTGCCTTCATCGAAAAACAATGTGACATTCAATCCTGCGCCAATATACGGACGTACACCACTACCGGGAAGCAAATGGTATTGCAGCGATACAGTAGGAGGTAACTGCTTAGCTTCAGCAACTTTTGATCCTCCAACAAGGTCTATATCATGACTAAATGGTAACGCTGCCAGTACTTCCACAGCCAATACGTCCGTTAAAAAATATGTCCCATTAAACGTGAGCATAATCGCAGAATCTACTTTCACAATGTCATGATTATTTGATTTCGGGTCCACCTGATGCCCGCCCACTCTAACTAAAAAATCTCCCGCCTCTGCTAAGATGTTAGTACTGACTGCTAAACAAACTACCATTACCATGCTACGCCAAACTTTCTTCATTTTTATATCCCCAGATCATATACAAATTGCGCACCTCCCAAGAAAATTACCCGAGAGCCAGAACGCGAATAAAATTTAACCCATGCCAGCACCTTGCATTTTGATTCAGATCAAACAGGAGGCCTGCCCGCTAACGCAAACTACACAACATTCAATACCGTTATGTATACGGAATATGACTAAATGAATTCAGTACAACCCAAAAAAGGCACCGATTGCTATGAAACTCTAATGCAGGTTGTATGGAGTAATGACTACGAAAGCCCAATCGCCAAACTTGATGACCTTTATCACAATGCAAAGGAAAATCAATGGAATGCTTCAGATCTGGACTGGGATACTCCCATTGACCCAAGCAATCCAACTATTAGCAAGGACCATCACACTTATTGTCGCATGCCATTTTACAGAAAACTGTCAAAGCCCCAACAAGAGGACTTTTTGGCGCATTCTACGACACACATTCTTTCTCAATTTTTACACTGTGAACAAGGAGCGCTGTTAACAGCTGCCGCCCTCGCCCACAGCGCACCGGATTCAAAAGCAAAATTAAATGCTGCAACACAAATCGTGGATGAAGCGCGTCACGTAGAAGCTTACAAAAAATACGTTGACAAAATTGCTCCCCCCTACCCGTTGGCACCCTGGATGAAGCGGCTAATCGACTCAACTCTGCAATCTAATAATTTCTGCAAGGTGATGATCGGGATGAATATAATTGTAGAAGGTCTAGCGCTTAACGCGTTCAATCGCATGTACCAACAAACCGAAGAGCCGCTACTGAAATCCCTCACATTCAATATTATTCGTGATGAGGCTCGGCACGTTTCTTTCGGGCAAATCTATCTTGCTCCCACTATTGCCAATATCCATGAAGATGAGCGGGAAGATTTGGCACAATTCACCTTTGATATTATCAACATACTCTTGCAGGGCCAAAAAAATGTGATGGATTCAGGCTTCCTGAAAGTCCTGGAAATGAGCAATATCGACGTTAAAGATTTTACTGCGGGACTCAAGGAAGCCGAACAACTGGGTATCTCCCGACAACTACCACCGGGGCAGATACACTCAGTAAAAGACCTTATGATGCCCGCACTAATCCGCATTGGACTGGTTACACCACGCACCAAGGAACTCTTCGAAAAAGCCGGGATTCCCGTAACTGCGGATCTGGATGTATTGGCAGCAATGCGCCCTGCAACACCAAATCTTATCTGCCAATAGGTAAATCCCCCAATATCCACTCAGATAGCATTGCTGCATCGTATTCAGCGTGAATATGTTGGCTCAAAATTTATCGACGCGCTGCTCAGTATGCCCTACCAGGCCAGTTTGCCTTGCCAAGGATCTGGATGAGTCTGATCGTGGTCGGCTTGAAGAGATAATGGACCCATTCGTTTGTGTCGAAACGCGAAATTATTTGTATCGGGCAGGTGATGTTGCATCTCATCATTACCATGTTCGCTCGGGCATGTTCAAAACCTATACAATCAACAGTAATGGTGATGAGTATGTTACTGGCTTTTATCTGCCTGGACAGATTATTGGTTGCGCCCAAATAGACGGAAAGCACACTGAATCAGCTATCGCCCTGGAAACTTCCAGCGCTTGCAGGCTGCTTGAAAAAAATCTAAACAAGCTTTCGAGCATCGGCATCGCCAGCACTCTGTTCAGGCTTCTCGCAGAACGAGAAGTACTGCGCAACCGCCATATTTTGAATCTAAACCAGACGCGTGCAGAAGCACGTGTCACCGGGTTTCTCATTGATATGTCTGGCAGACTCAGCCTTCTGGGACGCTGCCCGGATCATATCTCAACCCCGATGAGCAGAACTGACATTGCGAACTACCTGGGTATGACACTGGAAACTTTATCCCGCGCACTGGCACGTTTGGTAAAAACCGGGGTTTTACAAACCACAAAAGACTACATAAAAATCAAGCAGCCCGAGACCGTACAGCTGCTGGGCTTACATATGTCCCCCTGATACTGGGTCTTAACAAGACTTTATTTACCCAGTGACATAAAATTATTTGGATCTCTTCGATGTTCTGTACAGTTCGCATTGCTTATACTGTTGCCGAATGAATCCGAAGTCTTCAAACGATCTCACCCAAGGCCCAGTTGTAACGACCCTAAAACGTCTTACTTTGCCCATGGTCATAGGCGTATCGTCAAATATTCTAGTACAACTACTGGAAATTGGTTTTATCGGGCAACTTGGTACTGATCAAATCGCCGCTGTTGCCTTTACCTTTCCAGTCACTATGGCACTTTCGAGTATAGCACTAGGCATTGGTATCGGCGTATCCTCGATCGTCGCACGAAAAGTGGGTGCCGGCGATAGCAATGCCGTTAAACAGCTTTCTTCTCATTCTCTTCTGCTGATTTGCCTGGTAGTTGGCTGCCTATCAATCCTCGGCATTTTAAGCATAGATCCGCTATTTCGCGCACTCGGCGCTTCGGATGGAGTCCGAGCGCACATTGAAAGCTATCTGCTGGTCTATTACCCCGCAACCCTATTACTGACGCTAGGCATGGTGCTATGCAACATCATGCGGGCCACCGGCAATGCCAATACCCCCGGTATACTGATGACGTTGACTGCAGTGCTCAATTTGGCTCTGGATCCTTTTTTTATTCTTGGCTGGGCAGGTTTCCCACGACTCGAACTGATGGGTGCTGCGGTGGCTATGTGCATTTCAAGGGCCATACTGCTGGCACTACTAATATATTACACCGCTATCCGAGATAAACTCATTAGCTATAGTAGAAATTCCCTCAAGGGCATCATTTCTTCCTGGAAGCAAATATTAAGTATCGGAGCACCTGCCATTGCGACCCAGCTAATCAACCCTGTATCTGGGCTCATTATTACACGAATGCTGGCCGAATACGGTGAAACAGTTGTTGCCGGTTTTGGCATAGCGACTCGAATTGAAGCGGTATCTGTCATGTTCCTGTTTGCGCTATCAGGCAGCATCGGTCCCTTTGTTGGTCAAAATTGGGGAGCAAACCAATTGGGTCGCGTTAGAAACGGTATCAATGCGGCCTATCAATTTTCCATGGGATGGGGGGTGGTGGTCTATTTACTGCTATTATTAGTGGCATCAAAGCTGGTGGTATTCATAGATGCAAACCCCATTTCTGGCGCCGTTGCACTCACCTATCTGTCATTGGTCCCTTTCAGCTATGGTCTGTGGGGGGTATTGATGATTGCTTCTGCATCATTCAACGCTCTGGGTCGCCCTTTACCGAGTACGACCATGTCATTTACGCGTATGTTTATAGTGTATGTTCCTCTAGCCATGCTCGGAAATACTCTATTTGGCTACGCGGGTATATTTGCAGCCTCCATGCTGGCAAATTTCATCATGGGCAGTGTAGGATTTTTCTGGTTGCGCAATCATCTTGATAACAGTGAAAAAAGCTTCAACTTATAAACCGGGGCATTCAAAATGACAACATCCGAATTGGCATTCTCCTCTGCTTCAGATCTTGCAAGCTTGATACGCAAAAGAGAAATTTCCAGTGTTGAGTTGTTAAATCTCTATTTTGACCGGGTAGATCAATACAATCCTGCGCTCAATGCCATCATCCTGCAAATTCGAGATCAAGCCCTGCAACAGGCCGAATTCTGCGATGCCGAACTTGCACGTGGTGCAGAAACCGGTCCGCTACACGGGGTACCCATAACAACAAAGGAATCCTTTGCGATACAGGGATTACCCTGTTGCTGGGGCATTCCCGAGCTAGCATCTGAACTCAGCACTGAGGATGCACTCGCAGTGCAGCGCTTAAAGCAGGCGGGTGCCGTTGTTTTTGGTAAAACCAATATCCCTATCCGACTGGCAGACTTCCAAAGTTATAACGAAGTTTATGGCTGTACCAATAACCCGTGGGATCACTCCCGAGCACCGGGTGGTTCTTCCGGCGGGGCTGCCGCTGCAGTGGCTAGCGGCATGACTGGCTTTGAAATTGGTTCTGACATTGGTGGCTCTATCAGAAACCCGGCACACTACTGTGGCGTTTTTGGACACAAACCCACCTGGGATCTCTTACCCATGCGCGGGCACAGCCTGGGAGATATTCTCACGCCCACAGATATTTCGGTCATTGGCCCCCTCGCTCGTTCAGCCCGAGACCTGAAAATGGGTGTGCATATTTTAGCTGGCCCGGATGAAATTATGGCTGGCGGTTATGCATTGAAATTAAAACCCCTCAGCAAACCCATCTCCGAACTCAGCGTTGCGGTATGGAAAGATGATGCGATTGCCCCCGTCGACCAGGAAACTATTCAACGAGTAGACAAGGTCGCACAAATTTTTGACCAGGCCGGGGCAAAAATTTCTTACCATGCCCGCCCTGATTTCAGCGCAGAGCACTGTCTTGCGGTGTATCAGTTTTTACTCCAATCTGCCATGGCTGCTCGCATGCCTGATGCTGATTATGCCAAAGTGCAAGCCTACGCACGCACGCTACCCCGAGCAGACACAAGTGCAGGTGCCAACCTGGTTCGCGCACAAACTGCCAGTTTAAGAGATTGGGCAGCGATGAACGAAGCCCGAACGCAAATGCGCTGGGCATGGCACAGTTTTTTTCAAAGCTACGACATCCTGCTCACACCCCAGACAGCAACAGCAGCCTTTAAACACGACCATGGACCTATGGGAAAACGATCCCTCAACGTCGATGGTGAACAACGCCCCTATTTTGAACAGATTTTTTGGGCAGGTCTGAGCGGGGCGAGCTATTTACCCTCGACTGTCGTCCCTACCGGGCCCAACAGTGCTGGCTTACCCATTGGCGTACAAATTATTGGTGCTGAATACGCCGACCTGACAACCATTATGTGTGCCGAGTTTTTGGAAGAAAACGGCTGTCATTTTGTTCCCCCACCAGACTATATTACGTAACATTTCAGAACACATGCAAAATTATACCGCTCAAGCGCACGCGAACATCGCCCTGGTTAAATACTGGGGTAAACAGGAATCGGACTACAATATTCCTGCGACACCTTCTCTTTCCATTACGCTGGACACGCTGGTTTCGCGCACGACAGTGACAACTGACAATTCTTTGGCAACAGACACTTTTGTTCTAAACAACCAAAAACAAAGTAATCCTAAAGTGTTGTCCTGCCTTAAACGCATGCGAGCGCTCACGCGCACGCACCTTCCCCCTATGAGCATTGTTTCCGAAAATAATTTCCCCACGGGTGCGGGCCTGGCCTCCTCCGCCTCAGGATTTGCAGCCTTGGTTACCGCCATTGATGCAGCAGCAAATCTAAAACTAAGCCGGGAGCAGCTTTCTGTACAGGCTAGAATAGCCAGTGGATCTGCTGCTCGCAGTATTTTTGGTGGTTTTGTTTGCCTGAACCCCTCTTCAAACGTTAGTAACTCAGCACCGGAACAGGCATCGGATGCCTGGTATGCCAGACAACTTCTGTCCGAACAGTCGTGGCCCATGCAGGTAGTCGTTGCGATTTGTGCCGAAGAGGAAAAGGACATACCTTCGTCGGAGGGCATGCAGCTCACGCGTCGCACCTCACCCTATTTTAATAGCTGGGTAGACACCACCGAGGAAGATTTTCAAGAATGTATCAATGCGGTGCTGAATAAGGATTTTGAACACCTGGCCCTTATCAGTGAAAACAGCTGCCTGAAAATGCACGGCCTCATGCTATCCACGAAACCAGCTTTAGTGTACTGGAATGCGGCAACGATGGCCTGTATTCAGGCTTTACGGGCACTGCGCAAAACCGGTGTACCAACATTTTTCACCATCGATGCAGGTCCACAAGTAAAAGCCATTTGTTTACCCAGTGCTGCGAGCCAGGTACAAAATGCAATTGCTGAGATCCCTGGTGTTAAGCGGACCTTTATTGCAGGCCTCGGCTCAGGAGCATGTATTGTTGATAGCGACAATTAAATCACCATGAAGTACCTTAGCTCCGTACCTGGAAAATTGGTGCTTTGTGGCGAATACGCCGTACTCAGTGGCGCACCTGCTATTGTGGTGGCCATGAACCGGCGAGCTACCAGCGAAATCGAAACGATCGATTCCGATACCTGCCATTTTACCAGCCGCGGCTTTGAGGGCCGGAGCCAACACAAGCTGAGTGCACTACTCAACGAGACGCACCCATCTGCACAGGACCCCGCCTATCTTTGCTGGCATGTGCTTAATCAGCTAAATAAGTGTCATCGGCTACCGAAAGAATTACCAGCATTTAGGGTAACCACTGATTCCCGTAATTTGTTTTTCAACAGCAATAAACTGGGCCTTGGATCAAGCGCCGCCATATGCACGGGCTTGAGTGCGGCTTTAATGCTCATGGCGTCTAGAGGTTCAGTAGAACAACCCAGTCGAAAGGATATTTTTGAAGTAGCACTTTGCGCTCATCGAGCTTCGCAAAATGCCCACGGCAGTGGCCTGGATATTGCTGCATCTACCTATGGCGGAGCTATATCGTTCAGCCGCAGCAATAATCAGACAATGACAACAGCCATAAACTTACCGGACAATATGCACTACGCTATATTCAATACGGGCCAAGCATCCGATACCAGTACCTACTTGGGCCATTTCAGTAGCTGGCGCAACAATGCAGATACACGCAGTCTGGATCAATTGTGTGATACTGCATTTGGCTTCAGAGAGACCTTGCTTGGGTCACCTGCAAATTGGCCATTCGCGATGCAGCAGTACATTGAAGCACTTCAGTCTTTTGATACCTCAGCCAAACAAGGTATTTATACTGAAAACCATACATTATTGAATACACTAGCACTTAGGCAGAGAATACTTTATAAACCCTGCGGCGCTGGCGGGGGAGACCTCGGTATCGCCATGTCAACGCAATCAGAAGATATTATCGATTTTGTACAGGCCGCCCAGAAAGCGGGTTTTCAATCCATCGATCTGGAGATAGATACCAATGGTGTCCACACCACCACCATCTAAACAGGGTAGTTCAAGAATTTCCAATTTTTTTAAATTGTCTATTAGAGAGCGCATTGCTGCCCTGGAAGAACGTAAACTGCTACCGTGCTCTGACATTGAAGCCCTGTTGAGCGAAAAGCAAATTCTGAACCTTATCACCGCAGACAAGATGGTGGAAAATGTTGTCGGTATATTCGGCCTGCCTATGGGACTTGGCCTGAATTTTTTAATCAACGGCAACGACTATGTAATCCCACTTGTAGTTGAGGAACCCTCTATTGTCGCAGGTTTAAGTTCCGCTGCACGCGTTGCACGTCTGGGCGGTGGTTTTAAAGCCACCTCAAGCGAACCGGTACTGATCGGGCAAGTGCAGATGGTCGATATCGACGACCCTGCAAAAGCCATAAAGGCCCTGGAAGCGCATAAAGCAGATATTCTCAACCTCGCCAACAGCTTGCACCCTAAGATGGTCGCTCGGGGCGGAGGGGCCATAGACATAGAAATTTATCAATATAGCGCGCCAGAAGACGGCCGTGAAATGGTTGTTCTACACTTGCTGGTTGATACGCGGGATGCGATGGGCGCAAACCTGGTAAATACTGCTTGCGAAGGGATTGCCTCATTATTGGAATCTATCACCGGCGGTCACGTCTTTTTAAGAATACTATCCAACCTCACAGACCGGGCAATTACTAGCGCAGAAGTCACCATTCCTGTGAATAACCTGGAAGGCAAAGGTTATTCGGGTCAGGAAGTAAGAGACGGCATAATTCTGGCAAGCGATCTAGCCCAGGTAGACCCATATCGAGCAGCCACACACAACAAAGGTGTGATGAACGGTGTCGATGCAGTGGTAATCGCAACGGGAAATGACTGGCGCGCAGTGGAAGCGTCAGCCCACGCTTACGCGGCCCGAAATGGTCAGTATACTGCACTCACACGCTGGTATAAAAATGGCCAGGGCGATCTTGTTGGCGAAATTGAAATCCCCCTGAAGATTGGTACTGTTGGTGGCTCTCTGCAATCGAATCCAACGGTTGGTATCAACCACCGATTATTAGGTTCCCCTGACGCACGCGATTTATCTAACATCATTGGTTGTGTGGGGCTGGCACAGAATTTTGCCGCTCTTCGAGCGCTATCAACTGACGGTATTCAGCAGGGGCACATGACGCTTCATGCCCGCAGCGTAGCTAATACAGCGAAAGTTCCGGCCGCGCAATTCGATCAGGTGGTCGATTTACTCATTGAATCCGGAGATATTAAAGTCTGGAAGGCCCGAGAAATTATGAATGCACTTCGCGCGCACATTCCAGTTACAAAAAGAGATGCAGAGCCCAGAAGTACCGCCTGCGGGAAAATCATACTATTGGGGGAACATGCGGTTGTATATGGCAGACATGCCATTGCCACCCCAATCCCTCTGGCTATAGAAGCGCGAGTAAAGGATGCATCTGACGGCGTGCATCTACTCATACCCCGCTGGGGCATAGAACAACGATTGAAATCTCTCCAGGAACATCCCCAGGGTATAGAGGCTATTCTTGCTACTTTGCTAAAAACCCTGGAACTCGAAGACCGCAGCATGGAAATCGAAATTTTCCCCAATATCCCCCGCGCCATGGGCCTGGGTGGCTCTTCCGCCCTGGCTGTTGCGCTTATAAGAGCACTGGAAAGCCACTTCAATCTAAATCTGAACGATAAAACCATCAACGCACTGGCCTTTGAATGCGAAACGGCTGCGCATGGCACACCTTCCGGCGTAGACAATACCATTGCAACTTACGGTAAAACCCTACTATTCAGAAAAACCCATGAATTCGAGTTTTCTGAGCTCATCCCAGGTGCGGAAGTACCCCTGGTTATCGGCATTTCCGGACGGGAAAGCCTGACCGCGGGCATGGTCGGTAAAGTGCGCAGCGCCTGGCAGAATCAGCCCCAACGCTATGAAAATCTGTTCGACAGAATTGAAGAGCTCACTCTTGCCGGGGCCGAAGCCATTCGCTGCGGCGATTTGGCAGATTTGGGTGAAACTATGAATCTGTGTCACGGAATATTAAATGGACTACAATTATCCACGCCGCAGATAGAGGAATTGGTGCATCTATGCCGCGAAAATGGTGCCTTGGGTGCCAAATTGACTGGCGGTGGCGGCGGTGGTTCAATGATTGCGCTATGCCCCCAACCTGGTCCCGTGGTAGCCGCTATTGAAAGCGCAGGTTATCAGGCTCTGACAGTAACAATAGGCGCAAGCTGAATATACATAGGGGTGAGTAAAATTGGCAAACGCTTCAGTCAATAACCAGATCGTTTCCTACGAATCAGAGCCATTGATTCTGGTGAACAACCATGATGAAGGTATTGGCTACCTTGATAAGGCGGCCTGTCATGATGGAAACGGCAAGCTACATCGCGCCTTTTCCATTTTCCTATTCAACAAAGATCAACAGATACTACTGCAACAGCGCGTGGCCAATAAGCGTCTATGGCCGATGTTCTGGTCCAACTCCTGTTGCAGCCATCCACGCCAAAACGAAACCATTGAGGCAGCAGTTAAACGCCGAATGCATGAAGAACTAGGCGTCCAGCCAACTCTGCAATATCTGTACAAATTTCAGTATCAGGCAAAATACCAAGACCTCGGCAGCGAACACGAGTTATGTTATGTGTTTATTGGTCGCCTGGAAGAGGAACCTAGTATTAATACCAGTGAAATCAACGACTGGAAATGGGTCAAACAGAATACCCTCACCAGTTTGCTGGAGAAAAATCCAGATGACTTCACACCCTGGTTAAAGCTTGAGTGGCAGGAACTGAAGACTAACTTTGCCAAAGAGCTGAGCCTTCTTAGCACGCCATGACAAAAAGCTACGAACGGTAAATTCACCAAATGAGTATTTGATATGTCTATATCCACCATTTGCATCGCACTCCTGGGTATTCTGCTATTGCTCCTCGCTGTGGCAGTTTCAGGCGCGCGCGGCAAATTTGACATTTTGTACAGCAACCCAACCGACCCAGAACATATGTTGTACAAACTTATTCGTGCCCACTGCAATACCGTTGAGTATGCACCTGCCCTGATGATCATTATTTATATACTGGGG
>JAHRWB010000185.1 GCA_019090385.1 Pseudomonadales bacterium
TAGAGTTCGTCGGCAGCGTCAGATGTGTATAAGAGACAGGAGTACAGACAATGTCGAATCTTACATATCCAGATTCAAGCATTTTCAGCCTCTCAGAGCGCATACTGTAGTATTCTGTAAAGCCATCAGGTTTTTGCTTGATTGCGGAATCCAGACCAAGCACGCCGTGATCAAGCGCGTTCGAAAACAATTCTGACAAAATAGAATACAAAGGTGCACCATTTTCACGCAAGGCAGGTACTTCCATCAATATATGTTGTAATAATGGCAGTGGATTATAAACTTTCAATGCAGTCGCACCGAGTTCAAAAGACATTTTCCACTCTGGAGGTCCCTGGCTTGTTCCCGAAGAATATACCGTGTAGTCTTTGCTTACTTCAAATTTATCAACCATGAAGCATTCAAGTAATGTTAGATCGTCATCAGCCTCAGCGTCGCCCATAAATGCCGTAACGTCAGCCAGAATATTTTCGAATGCGCTGCTCCCCTGGGTCGAATTCTGGAGCGAAGCTTCGTATCGTTCACTTTCAAACATTTCATCTTCAGAGTTTCTGGCTTCCAGAATTCCATCACTGGTTAAAACCACACTGTCGCCCACCTCCAACTCGTAAGTTTTCGTGCTATCGTCAAAATTCCCTGCATTAACAATGCCCAAAGCCAGGTTCGCTGAACCCAACTTGATCATCTCTCCTTTTTTAGCTTTAACGATATACCCTGGAGGCAGACCACCGCTCCAGATTTCAACGCAATGTTTATCGAAATCGAGACTTAGTATTGTGGCACAGCAAAAATAACCCACTGGCAAAATGTTGTGTAATTTAGTGTTAACTTCACCGATGATTTGGCCAATGGAAAAGCCTTTTTTAGACATGCTGTAAAATATTTCGGCCAGCGGCATTGCCCCGATAGCAGCCGTTAGGCCATGACCGGTAAAATCCCCAAGAAGTATGTTCATACCCCCTGCCGGATTTTGGGCAGCCAACAATACATCGCCATTGAAAACCGCCACTGGTGAAAGCAAATATTCAATATTTGGTGCGTCTAGACAACCCGTATGGGTAATATTATCAAATATATCCTTCGCTGCTTTTTGTTCCTTAAGCATGTAAAGGTGATTATGTTCAATAATATTGCGGTTATCCTGCATGGTTGAATATAGCTTGCGCACCCGGCTTAACGCGTCAATTTTGGCGCGTACAACAACCTTGCTATAGGGTTTGGATATAAAATCATCACCACCGGCATCCAAACAGCGCGCCAGGTCTTCTGTTTCAGAAAGCGAAGTTAAAAAAATGATCGGAGTGAACCCTTCCCCATCTTCCTTTTTGATATATTCCGCTACTTCAAAACCGTCTTTTCCGGGCATTAAAGCATCGAGCAATATTAAATCGGGTTCAGTGCCATGGTATTTTTCTATTGCGTCAATACCATCTACGGCCATGATCACCTCATGCCCGGATTTCTTAACAATTTTTGAAAGGACCATCCGGTCGATAGGATTATCATCCGCTATGAGAACACGCAGAGAATCCATACTTACTTTATGTCAAACAGTTGCTGGAAGTTGGAAATTGTCAATATTTTGCGAACATCCGGATTGCAGTTCACAATTTTAATCTCCGCTCCATCACCACCCGCATGGTCCCTCAACAATAAAAGCATTCCCAGAGCTGAGCTATCCAAATAACTGGCTTCTCGCAAATCAACTGTAAACTCGTTTGGTGAGCCTGATGCGCCTTCATAAGCATTCTTAAAATCTTTATGTGAACTGAAATCAAACCGACCAGAAACCGATATAGTCAAATTTGAGCCATCTGCAGAACTTTGAGTTTTTATCATTTGGAGCCCTAGAATTTTCCGAAAATTATGTAATTAAGAATAGATCAATATTTTTAATTGTCGGAATAATTTTTATAGGCTGCCAAATCATCCATAAGCGCTTGTTCCCGCAAATCAATTTGATAGGCGACATTTCGCTTTAAATTCCTCACTAAGACATCAATGGCGTCGGTGCGCTGTTTTGCCAGCAGTACCTTCTTTGTTGCGCGTTGAAATCGTTCTTCCGCAACCTGGGTGCTAAGCGCCTGTTTTTCACGGACACCCTGTAATGAACGAATAAACTGACTTTGAATACTCATCAGTTTTGGCTGTTGTACTGCCCCGATAATTGGCATTGCAGAAGCTTGATATTCATTGAACAAACTATTCAGTGTGTCTAACTGCTGTTTTTCTGCGATCAGGGCCTGTTGAATATTACGATTTCTTAGAGCAACCTGTTGCTCACGACGTTTATACAGCTTGGCGATCACAGTAAATCGCTTAAGCCGCTGTTGATCAGTCATTGACCCCGGCACCTAACTCGACCAGGGCACTATTTAGTTCGGGCGCGGCAGCTCCACGGTTCATATTGCTCAATAGGTCATCGAGCTGCTGAAAACTATCTTGTTCATTCACACAGTCATCAGGCCCCTGACGCAAATATTTTTCCATCTCTGGCCGAAGAGCAATAGCTTTATCCGTCAGCGCATCACTACCAGGTACATATGCGCCAATACTGATGAGATCTTCTTGCTGCAAATATCTCGACCAGAGCTCCTTAAACTGTATGGCTTTGTGTATACGATCATCCGTACAAACCCTGGACATTGTGCGACTGATAGAGGAAGAAACTTCGATTGCCGGATAGTGACCCGCATCGGCCAATCTACGTGACAAAATAATATGCCCATCCAAAATTGCACGCGCGGCATCTACGATTGGATCTTGCAGATCATCTCCCTCTGCAAGCACGGTATACACCGCGGTTATAGAACCCGCATTACTCGCAATGTTGCCGGCCCGCTCGACCAATTTTGGCAATAAGCTAAATACCGAAGGCGTATATCCTTTTGTGGCAGGCACCTCTCCCAGATTCAGACCTATCTCTCGTTGTGCCTGGGCTACGCGTGATAGTGAATCCATTAGTAGTAAGACCCGCTTACCTTCATCTCGATACCGCTCTGCAATCTCGGTGGCCAAAAATGCAGCCCTGCGCCGCAGCACGGGGCTATCATCTCCAGGCGAAGCGACAACCACGCTGTTTTTTAGTCCTTCATCACCCAGCATATCTTGTACAAACTCTTGGACCTCTCGCCCACGCTCTCCAATTAACCCCACGACTGTTACGTCAGCGGATGCAAAACGTGCCATGGAACCTAACAAAACGCTTTTACCCACACCACTACCGGCAAACAAGCCTATTCTTTGTCCAACACCAACAGTCAACAGCGCATTTATGGCACGAATACCGACGTTAAGTATTTCACTCACCGGTTTTCTATCAAGTGGATTTATCTGCTTTACATTGACGTTCGTCGCAACAGACTCTCGACGTTCGAGAGCCCGTCCATCCAGTGGCCGACAACGACCATCGACGATACGGCCCAATAAGGCATCCAGAGTTGGGCGTTTAATTTCTGTCTGTGACAATAAAGAAACCCGAGCTTTCGGTAAAATACCATCGGTTGACTCATAGGCCATCAGATAAGTAAGGGTACCATTAAAGCCAATCACTTCAGCTGCAATTAAACGGCCACCGGCATCAACAACACAAACAGACCCTATACCCGCATCGCAACCACTGACTTCCAGCAACTGGTCAGATATTTTTATAACCTGCCCCCAGGACTGTACAAGTGGAAACTCCCCATCCAGGGTCTCATCAATACTGCCAAGCATTCCAGACAAATTAGGCATTGGACTCATTTCCTGAAGAAAAAGAAGATAACTGTTCAGATATATCAAGTGCCTTAAACTGTTCATCCAATTGCAAAAGAGGGTTGTACTCAAGCGTTTGAGACGGGGTTTGAATAGATATACACCCTTCTACGGCATTTTCATCGACTTTTATGCGCATGCCGTTATCAATTTCCTGACTAAGCCATTGCTCGTCGTTAGGATGAACACATACCTCAATGGCCTGGTTATACTTATCAATATGTTCAGTGCAATGACGCAAAACAGTAAGGAATATTTCTGGGTTGGTCCTTAGCTCAACACCTACTACACGCTTACACAAGGTATGCAAGCAACTCACCAATGCCGCGTACTGCTGCTCAGGTATGCTACGCGTATAAGCTTGCAATGTTTTAACGGCAAGTAACATCTGTTGCTTCAGTTCTGCTCGCTCCACCTCACCCTGCGCCAGACCTGAAACACGACCCTCTTCAAATCCCAGTGTTTTTTCCTGCTCGATTTCAGATTCAACACTCTTGGGTACAATTCGATCACCACCAAAAAGTGGCCATGCGTACTCATTTCTATTGCTAACCGGCATATCAGATCATCTCTTCCCCGCCAGCACCACCCAAGGCAATCTCACCTGCATCTGCCAGCCTTCGAGCTATGACAATAATCTCTCTCTGCGCCCCTTCCACGTCACTCAGTTTAACCGGGCCTTTTGCATCCAGGTCATCTTTTAACAAATCTGCAGCACGCGCCGACATATTATCGAAAATCTTAGACTTAAGACCTTCCTCACAACCCTTGAGCGCCAAGATAAGTACATCGGAGGAAACCTCTCTCAATAACATCTGGATACCACGATCATCAACCTCAATAAGATTATCAAATACAAACATCAAATCCTGAATCTCTTCGCGTAAAAATTCGTTCTTTTTCTCAATGCCGTCCATAATTTCTTCTTCCATGCGACTATCGACATTGTTCATAATCTCAGCTGCAACCCGGGCGCCCCCCAAATCACTGAAACTGGTCATCATGGTGGTAATCTGTTGTTCAACTTCTGCATTAAGTTCCTGTAATGCCGTTGGGGAAACACTATCCAACTGCGCCACTCGCAATACCAGGTCAGTACGCTTCTCGACATCATCTATCAGGCTAAGAACATCCGCTGCACGATCCGGCTCCAGATAAGATAAAACAATGGCCTGAATTTGCGGATGTTCCGTATGTAGAAATTCGAGTATGGTTCTTGGGTCCATCCACTTCAATTTATCTAAACCCGCCGTACTACCTCCCATTATTCTATCCAGTACACCCTGGGCTTTGTCTTCACCTACTGCACCGACCAACATCCTCCTGATATAGTCAAGCGAGCCCATGGTAATACCGGATTGTTCTGAGACTTCGCCCAAAAAACCATCCACTACACGCATAATGCGATCTGCTGGGATATCAGTCAGACTCGCCATGGCTTTACCCAGGGCCTGCACCTCGCGACGATTGAGAAACCGTAAAACTGCAGCCGCATCCTCTTCCCCAACGGTTAACATTAATATCGCGGCACTATCCAGTCCACTCTCGCCCTCACCGCTACCAAATGCCGCCTCACTCATCTTCTACCGTCCATTGTTTAACTACCTGCGCCACACGGGCTGGATTATCTGCCACCATATTTTTAACCATGGCAATTTTTTCTTCATATTCCGGAGAATCTGCCAGACCAATCATGCCAGTCGGTGCATTGGCCGAGCCCTGCCCAATATTCCTCGCTGCCTCAGCCGCTTTAACCACCTGTACCTGCATTTTAGCTACTGCCTTGGTATGCTCTGCTCCGGCTTTGGCGAGACTTGTGAATAGTGGACGCAACAATACAAAAGTGATTAGCAGTAGAACCAACCCACCAACCCCCATTTTAGCCAGTGCATAGAACCATGGCTCAGCCCAGAAAGGCAAAGGTGGCGCTTCAACAAATTTTTCCCGTGGAAATGTAATATTCTGAACAGTAACTTTGTCAGATCTGGCCGCATCATATCCCACAGTGGTTTGCAGGCTAATAGTAAGCGCTTCTAATTCCTGCACCGTCCAGGGTCGATAGCCAGCTTCATTCTCTGCACCTTTATCACCCAGTTTGTCGTCTACAAAGACAGAAACCGTAATACGTTTAAGTAAAGGCGTTTGGTGTCTGGTATGACTAATAGTCCGGTCCAGCTCGTTATTCCGTGTAGTTTCCCGCATAATGTTACGCGGTCGAGTATTGCCGCCAGCGCGCGTCCCTGCATCAGCTTCTCCAAGGGTTTCCGGAGTACTCGCTGCTCCAGGTGGCTGATTGGAAAGCGCACCAGGAATCCCGCCAATGACACTCGCACCCTCCTGGGTTTTTTCAGTGGTAAACTCACTTCTCAATGCAGGTAGGTCCGCATTGTATAGTTCGTCCGTTTGCTCCACCCAGGTAAAGTCCATTTCCGCAGTCACTGCAGCGGTAAAGTTTCCGTTGCCCAGTACAATGCCGAGCTGCCGTTGTAACTTGCCCAGCAATTCGTGTTCAATACTCTTAACATAGCCCAGCTGTTGGTTGGATTGCCGCATGGTATTGTCTGACTCCTGGGACAGCAGTACACCATTCTGACTAACAATTGACACATTACCCTCCGTCAAACCGCTGACGGAACCCGCAACCAAGTTGGTTATGGCACGCACTTCCTGAGAACTGGGCTCATAATTTCTTGCCAATGTGAGTGTGACCGATGCAGTTGGTGCCCTTCGATCTCGCAAAAAGCCGCTATTCCTGGGGATATTTAACAATACGCGTGCTTTTCTTACCGAATCTATAGTTTCAATACTCTTTACAATCTCTCCCTGCAGCGCCCTAATATGTTTTGCGTTTTCAGAAAACTGGCTTACACCAAAGCCCTGTTCTTCGTCCAATAACTCAAACCCAGACTGATCTCCGGATACAATACCAGCCCGGGCGATCAACATGCGTGCGGCATGAATATTATCTGTAGGCACTGTTAATAAGCCACTATTCAATTGATAAGGAATTTCCTCGCTATCGAGTAAATCTGCCACTTCACTTACTGCCAGATTACCTACTTCGCTTAATGCGGTATATTCTGTGGCGGTCATCCATTGCACAACATATACGCCAAGCGCAACGCTGGCCACAAGCGTTAACATCAGCATGATCTGCCGTATAACCGGAAGCCCACCAATGCCTTTCAAAAAATCCGGACCCGGCAATACTTCCAGCCCTGGCGGAAGTGTGCGTGGAACTATGGCTTGATTATCAACCTCTATAGGTAACTCAGCCATCTTACTTAATCCTGACTATCACGTTTCTCACCACTTTAAATTCTCTGTTACTCACTAAAATAATCCACTAAATTGGCATATTCATAATATCCTGATAGGCGCTGGCGACTTTGTTACGTACCTGGGTCAAAGCCTGAAAAGAAATATTCGCCTTCTGCATGGATACCATTACCTTTACCAAGTCCTGTTCTTCTCCCCTAACAAAGGCATTACTCAGTTGACTGCTTTCTACTTTTTTATCATTTACAGACTTTACCGCCTCTTTAAGCATGCTGGAAAATCCGCTTTTCTCAATCTGGTCAGGCGAATCGATCTGCTTTAAATTGGTCTCTAGTGATGCCTGTGCCACCTCCCGCATGCGTTGCATTTGAAGTAGCACGTTTTGTATATCAGGTCTCTCAATAGCATTCATTTTCATGCCTCCAACTCAATACCCTGCTCTCTCCATTTTTGCATCTTATGACGCAGGGTCCGCTGGCTTATCCCCAGCTGTGCTGCACTTTTCTTGCGATTCCCTAGTTGTTGGCTGAGAACCTGCTGTACGATTTGAACTTCCTCGTTCCTCATACGATTGTCCAACTGGGTCTCACCGGCACCAGGGTGACTTTCTATCCTGTCCGCATTTTGCTCAACAGACTGTACCGGCGCACCTGATATACACATATCAAGATCAAAATCGGCAATACACAATTCGTTTCCATCACACATTACCAAAGCACGCTGCACCATGTTTTCCAGTTCTCGAACATTGCCAGGCCACTCGTAGTGCTGAAGCATCACTGCTGCCTCGGCAGAAAGTTTTCTGGCACAAGAAGGAATTTGTTGTGAGTGCCGTTCAAGAAAAAACGCTGCCAATGGAAGGATATCTTCAATGCGCTCCTTTAAAGGTGCTACATAAATTGGAAAAACATTTAGACGATAATATAGATCCTCTCTAAAAGTGCCGTTCTTGATAGCCTCTTTTAGATCTCTATTAGTTGTTGCAACAATCCGTACATCAACCGGGATAGGCAACTTGCCGCCCACTCTTTCCACTTCCCGTTCCTGAAGAACCCTTAATAACTTAGCCTGCAATGACAAATCCATTTCAGATATTTCATCCAGCAATAAGGTTCCACCATTTGCCAGCTCGAATTTTCCCTGTCGTGCCGAGTGCGCTCCAGTATAAGCACCTTTTTCATGGCCAAATAACATTGCCTCCAACATCTGCTCCGGAATCGCCGCGCAATTTATGGCAATAAAAGGCTGGGTTTTTCTGGGTGAGTGGTTGTGTATGTGACGCGCTATCACCTCCTTGCCCGTACCACTATCCCCATAGATCAGTACAGAAACATGGGTAGCAGCAACCCGCTCGGCGAGCTGAAAACTTCGTATGCTTGCTGGAGCAACCGAAATAACCTGCCCCGATGACTTACTCGACTGGAAAGGTGATTGTTCCACTTCATCAGACTTTGCTTTACTACTCATAAAAACTACTTAATCAGAGGTAAACGGACAACAGCATTAACACCCATGCCCGCATCGGACATAATAACCAATTCACCCTTATGGGCATTTACAACTGAACTAGTGATTGCCAAACCCAGGCCTTGACCAGGACGACTTTGGATATCACTTTGAGAACTGGACTGAAGCTTTTTCCTGGATCGTGAAACAAATGGCAACTTCACTCGACGCAGGTCTTTGGCCGGTATACCGGGCCCGTTATCGTGTACTTCTATAATCATTTGCTCATGTTGTACGGAAACGACAACACACAATTTTAGACCGCCACCACATGCTATAGCAGCGTTATCCACCAAGTTTAGAAGCGCACTCACCAGTGCTTTTCTGTTGCCATGGATTAGTACACTATCGTCGATAAGACAATGCCACTCCAGTGCATTTTCAGATAATGTATAAGCACAAACCCGCCTAAATTCATCATTAAGTTGAATGGCCGGAAAATTTGCCATATCTTTAATTTCACCACCTACAAATGCCAGAGAATTCTGTAAACAATCTTCAATCCTCCGCAAATTTTCACGTACCTTGTCTATTTTTTCCTGTAATTCATCAGGAACTTCCGTACTTAACTGATGCAGTTGCAAACCGGCAACGGTCAGTGGATTTCGGATTTGGTGAGCGAGTGCAGCCAAAGCAATACGCGGTGTCGCAGGCTCAGATTGATCTCCTCGTACAATATTCTGTATGCCTTCCTTTGGATCTAGGGTTGCTTCAATATTCATAATGCTAACCTGATAATTTAGTAACGGATTGCGTGTATTGGTTATTTGCAGACAGGATGCTTAGCTAATGCGAAACCACGCGCTGCATACCATATTTTCGCATTTTCTCTACCAGTGTAGTTCTGCGTATATGTAACCTATCGGCAGCTCGCGCTACCACAGATTCGGTGTCATCCAATGCCTGCTGAATTAAGCTTTTTTCCAGGCGAGTCATATATTCCTTTAAATCCAAACCATTAATTGGCAACAATGAGACTTCACTGGCCTCCACTCCAGCCTGCATTGCAGGGGTCTGAACACGCACATCCGGTGCCATGTTTGGCCGTGATAGTGGTTGTGATTGATAACGCAGAATTTTCTCAGGCAAATGTTCTGCCTGTAGTAACATGTTGGGATGCTGAATAGTCATACGCTCTATTAGATTTCTCAGTTCACGAACATTTCCTGGCCAAGAGTATTTTTCCAGTATTTTTATCACTGAATCACTCAAACGAGTCAGTTCACCCGTTTCTTTCTCTATGTCGACCTGGAACTTATTCAGCAACATTTCCAGGTCATTCCCACGCGCACTGAGAAGCGGTAAGTCAATAGGAAACAAATTTAGTCGATAAAAAAGGTCCTCCCTAAAAGCACCTTCGGTAATCATTGCCTCCAAATCGCAATGTGTTGCAGAAATAATCCGGACATCACTCTGAATGGTTTCAGTCCCACCCACTCGCTCAAAACTTCTTTCCTGGATAACGCGTAATAACTTTACCTGTAGCAGCAGAGGTAAATCCCCCACTTCATCTAAAAATATGGTTCCTCCCTGAGCAAGCTCAAAGCGACCCAGCTTACTCGATACAGCGCCTGTAAATGCACCCTTTTCATAGCCGAATAATTCGCTTTCAATCAATTCTGAAGGAATAGCACCACAATTTACCGGTACAAAGGGCCCCTGACGGCGCGGTGAAGCCTCGTGAATTGACCGGGCCACCACTTCTTTACCGGTACCGGAAGCACCGGTAATCATTACCGTTGCTTCTTTCTCGCAAACTTTTGCCATTAACCCCTTAACCTCGCGCATGGAGGGGCAATCACCGACCAATTGAGGAAACATTTGAGCAGATTTGACTACACCGGGCCATTCAAAATTCTGTTGTTCTCGGTATTCACCAGCACGATGAATAGCGTCAATAAGCGAATGGTCACGCAAAGGCATTTGCATGTGGGTGATGTGATTAACCAGGTCACCTGTAGGCACAACATCCCCCACCGTAATGAGCGGTATATGTGCTTGCAGCCGATTAGGATTTTCGCTGCTGGAAATGACTAATCCAACATTATCAGGCAGAGGTAGGTTTGCGTCGCTGTGACCATCAACCTTAGTAAGCAATAGTACTTCTTCACCCAGAAACTCAAGATTATGCAAAAACCTTTGTTGCAAATCTTTCTGTTCAATATCAAGTGCCGTACAAAGTCTGTTCATCTAGCTACCACCAGTTTTATTACCACTGGCAGAAGTAAAGTAGCGGATTGCAGTTTGGTCAAATATTTGGCAGAAATACTCGGTTCCCGCGCAAACTTTTTATGCCAAAAAAAGGCTGGCCTTTTTACTGTTTTGTACTAACCGGAGCCCCCATTTAAACGCATCTAGAAGCAGGCAAAGAATCGCAAGTATTAAACCGGGCCAAGAGGGATATTTTTACGGCAAGCTTTCTGCATACGCAATTTGTGCGCAATCTGGTTCAATTGCTCGCCATGCTTCCTTGAGTGTTTTTATCAGATCAATTACTTCAGCAATACGCGAAATATCACAACTGTTACCCGCTTCCTCAAGACACCTACTCATGTATGAGTACAAAGAATCCAGATTTTCTGCCAAAGAACCCCCTTGATCTATATCCAGGGACTCACGCAATCCAGCCAATATTGCCCGCGCTGAATCAAGATGTACGCCAAGCATTTTGTTCTCTTCCTCTACAATGGATATTTTTGATTTTCCGAGACAGTCCAGTAAACCATCAAACAACAACATGATTAGCTCGTGGGGGGATGCCTGTTCAACCTGCCTGGAAAGCTCCATTGATGGATACTCCTTAATCATTATATTCGTTCTATGTTTATTGTTTTGTCGGTTTGTTTTTAGTATTCAGAAATTGCTGTGTACATAGGTTGTCGGCCAATACGTTTATAGCTTGATATATAAATCTCTCGCTTTTTTGCTGGCCAATACTCTTTTTAGTTTACCCAGCAGTTGAGATTGATAGATTTGCAGTTTCCTGATCAAGATACTATCTGCAATCTGCATCTCACGAATTTTCTGCGTATTATCAAGGGTATATCCATCGGAATGCGTTACATCACCAAAAGCAAGCAAACAATAGTTTTCGACCAGTTTTTGCCGTTTTTCTACCAGGCCATTTATAGATGACAGGAACTCCAACAAGCTATCTACTTCGCTGATGCTATCATCGGATAGCGCTGGCAAACTGAATAATGCTTCCGAAATATCATCAGAAAGGAGCGATATTTCTTGCCAGTCAGACTGATTAATATTATTCATTCCTGCCACTTAAGCACCAACAAATAGATCCCCGGGACCCGTATTTTCACCCTTCCCGGGTTCACGATTACTCTGTGCCGGGGGGGCAATACCATCCCAACCCTGTTTTACTTGCTGAATCAGCGCGCACACTTCATCCAATTTATGTATATCGCCGTGCTGGTTTATTTCCAATAATCTGTCACCGATATACAGATACAAATTTTCAAGATTTTCTGATATTTCCCCACCCGCCTGTTTGTCCAGACTGAGCTGTAAACCTTCTATAATCGAGTGGGCTTTGGAAATGTGCGCTGCCTTTTTACCCATTTCGTTGCGTTCAATCAATAGTCTGGCAATAGCCACTTCATCCAGAAATTTTTCGAATAGCAACTGTATCAATCGGTGAGGGCTGGCACTGTTGACACGTGTATTTATATCTACAGCTTTATATTGGTTCAGTGAGTTTCTAGAGACTGACATGTTTAAAATCCTTTTTCAGGCTAATTGTAATAAGCATAGTTATCGGTACAGTTATCGGTACAGTTATCGTCAATTGGACGGCGATCAATTATTTGAACGACCAATAGGCGGCAAAGATTCCAGTTGGGCAGAGAGAAAATTTCCCGTCGAATTGATGCCAGATATCAGGCTATCCAGTGCGGTGTATTGGCGTCTTAAACGGTCTTCCAAACTCAGCAGGCGGGAATTCAGCTTTACTCGGTCTTCACCCAAAATACCAATCTGATCACTGAGCCCTTCCGTACGTGTACTGATTGCTCCGCCGCTGGACAGCAGTTCACCGACAAAAGCATTAACTCTGTCCGCCAGACCCCGGGTAAAAGTGACCGTACCCCGATTTCCAGTAGTCCCGCCGCTAACATTCACTGTTAGTCCCTGGGCAAGACCACTGCCGGTTAGCAAGCTACCTGCACCTTCGGCATCTGCACCCCCCAATGTCCCCACGACATTGCCAGACGCATCGGCCATATTGGTAATATTCAGCGCATAAGATCCTTCCTGAGTACTAGCACTTGAGGCAACAAAAGACACATTTGAGTCGGTAGCCGTGGCCTGGGCCGCGAACAAGCCCACAACTGAATCAAAATCGGAGGCCAACGCTGCACTGAATATTGTATTATCAAGGGTTAAATCGCCACTGCGGCTGGTGGTTATACCGATTTCGGCTAATACACGAAAACCACCTTGGTCTAAATCATTGACTGACAATAACTCTCTACTCAAGCGCTGAGTAATATTGCGGACAGTGTAGTCACCAAGCAATATACCCGCCTCGCCTGTTTCAGCATTGAAGCTGGTGACGGAACGTAAATTCGCAATCAAATCATTATAGTCACTAACAAAGCCGTTGATGGCATCTTCTACCGCAGCATCGTCCCTGCTAACAGTAACCGTCGCTGGGTTACCCGGATCGGCCTTAATTAAAGTCAGCGTTACACCCTCAACCACACTGCTTACATCGTTTGAGGAGGATGTTGCCGCCAATCCGTTAATTTTAAAACCGGCATCAATGCCCGCCTGGGTCTGCTCCATATGTGTTTGTGTGCCGTTAAAGGAAAACCTGGACAAACCCAGTAAATCATCATTATTGGTGTCATCATCGGTAACAGTTACCTCCATGCTTTGGGTAACTCCCGATTCAGAGCTGAGCATAAGACGATAACCACTGCCATCATTTATAATACTGGCCTGCACACCCGCATCTTTATCATTAATGGCATCCCTTAAACCAGTTAATGAATTGTTAGCGGAATTTATAGTTATATCAAAGGCAGTCAACTCTGCGTTGGCTGTGAAACTGGTGTAGGTATCGTCTGCTGTAACATAGTCAGTACCCGGATCGTATTCCGTGGTCCCAAAGGCAATATGCAATGTGCCAGTACCTACCGCGTCGCTTTTGTCTGTAAACAGATCAGGTGCCGAGGCCAGGCTATGTGCCGAGGCCAGGTTACTGACATCCACACTGTAACTACCAGGTACTGCGTTCACACCGGCTTTTGCTCTCAGCAGACCAAAATCTGACGTTTCTACAGTGTTGGCTCGAAAGGTAGAGAGTTGTGCCAGCGTAGATGCTGCATCACCAAAGGAAGACAGTGCTGATTTTAGCGTACCAAATGATGATAGTTTTGCTTGTAAAGTGACTTCACTGCGGTCGAGTCTTGCTAACTTTGCCGCACCTTCCGCCTCAACAAGCCCTTCGACAATACCATTGATATCCAAGCCCGAACCCAAGCCAGAGGTAATAATCATTAATAACTTCCTTCCTACAAATTAAGAAGTTATTACGCCCGGTCCTCGAATAGCAGGCCCGCTGGATCCTGTATACTGCTTAGCTTTTGTGCAAGCTTTAGTGCAGTTTCTGATGGAATCTGACGTATAACCTCTTGCGTATCTTTATCAATAACTGAGACAACGGTGCGATTTGTTGTATCATCCACACTGAACTCCAGGCGCCGGTGCATGCTCTGAACGTAATCATTCAAGCGTGCAATGTGCTTGTCTTCCAGTTGCTGACTGGCATTTTCCTGGGGGGCATTCTTACCCTGCAGGTTCGCCGTTCCAGCCATTTCTGATTCGCTGATCGTTTTCCCATTATTGTGCGTGGCAACATCCTCAGTGCGCACTTGCCCTGTATTCGTTTGAGCATTGCTACTACTGCCTGCCGCAGAAGAATTTGCAAGGTTTGTACCAACTTTTACTTTAGTGTGTACGGAAGCTGAAACCTCTGTATTACCGCCAAGTTTATTACTTTCGATAGTCATTTTAAAACCCCTTCAAGAGTTTTCTGGAAAGGAAGCGGCAAGCCTTTGCCGCTTCCTGAACCCAGTATTACTGAAGCAGACTCAATACTAACTGAGGTAGTGAGTTAGCCTGGGACAACATCGCTACACCAGCCTGCTGCAAAATCTGATTTCGAGTCAGATTCGCTGTTTCTGCAGCAAAGTCGGTATCTCTGATACGCGACCGCGCAGCGCTCAGGTTTTCAGAGGTTGCCGTCAAGTTTGAAATGGTAGATTCAAACCGGTTCTGCACCGCACCCAGATCGCCTCGAATACCCGTCAACTGAGATAAAGCACCATCAGTGATTGAGATCGCAGCGTTCGCACCGGTGACTGTGCTGACATCAATAACACTGGCTGTATTCAAGGTTGCCGTGGCACCTTGCAGGCCAGCCTTGTCTGTAGAAGAACCAGAAATGATAAACTGCTGGGAAGAAAAAAGATCCAGCGTGCCCACCTGGGTGATTGCTGTACCAGTACCATCCGCAGCTGTGCCAGCACCTTGAGTCAAATCTTCCAGTAAATCGCCTGCTGTAGCTCCAGAGTACGTACCGTCAACAGTCGAGTTACCTGAAACCCCGGCCAAATCTGACACCAGTACTACCTCTGCACCCGTTGCGGTTGCAACTACATTGGTATTGCCCGCTGTATATTGACCATCCATCGCTGTCTCAAGTGCGGCGGCAGTGTTAGCGTCGCTAGAGCCCATAATAACGCGTACGTTGCCTGCGGTAATAGATGAGGTTGCATTCTGGGCAAATTCATAGGTGGCACCACCCACCGCCAGGGTATCACCAAAGGAAATCCCGTCATTAGTCGCCGTAGCCTGTGTTACCAGGTTTGCCCCACCGGCCCCACCATCGGCGATAACAGTATCCGAATGAGTAGTTGAAGCAGTCGTGATATTGGATGTAATTGTATAGGTCCCATTACCATCTGCACCGGTCACATCAACGATATTGCCTGCTGTAACCTGTGCACCGAAGGCTGTATCAAATGCCGCTGTACGAGCTGCAGCATTTGCATCAGCAGCATAGGCGACTGCTACATTACCAGCGGCCACCCCATCCGTACCAACATCCATCTCAAAGGTCACCCCCTGAATGGTTATGGTATCCAGATCAGTATCACTGGTAGCATCATCTGCAAAGGTAAGCGTATTCACCCCGGCCCCGCCATTGGTTGCTGTATAGCTAGACTCAGCAAACTCGTTCGTAGCACTGACCTCCAACCCACTGGCATTCTCAAGCCGTGTATAACTCGCATCATTAGTGGAGGTAATAGCAATATTCCGACCATCGGTGGCCGTTAAAGTCATCGCACCAGTAGATTGGTTGGCAATTGCCGTCACACCCGTCTGATTGGAAACATTATTAATAGCCGCCGCCAAGTTTGCACCTTTGGTAGCAATATTATTACTACCCGCTGTAGCGCCAATATCAATCCCGTTGATCACAAAGTCGCCTGACTGCAATGACTGGTTTTTTGCGAGTGCACTATCCGAAACCCGGCTTGTGCTGGCAGAAGCAGATACACCCGTTTGAGACTGCACCCCGTTGATAGCGCCCGCGATGTCCTTGGCAGAACCTGATACCGAAGCACCGACATCAACATTGTTAATGGTTAAATCTCCCCCCACAAGGGCCGAACCTGAACCAGCAACGGCGGTGGTTGTTCCGGCGGAAGAATCACTGACCTGGTAGGAACCCAGCGCTGTGGTCTGGGCGTTGCCTACATTTACCACAATAGTCTGGTTGGCATTGGCGCCCACCTGAAACTGTGCTGCAGTAAAGTTACCATCGATAATCTGCTGACCGTTAAATTCTGTAGTGGTTGAGATACGCTGCATTTCCGACAAAAGCTGCTGCACTTCCGAGTTAATTGATACCCGGTCAGAAGCAGAGTTGGTGGCGTTTGCAGACTGTACTGACAACTCACGAATACGTTGTAGCAATGTCGCACTTTCAGCCAATGCGCCTTCAGCTGTTTGAGCCAATGAAATACCGTCATTGGCATTTCTGGCTGCCTGGTTCAAACCCGTAATCTGAGAGGTCATACGTGTCGATATGGCCAAACCCGCAGCGTCGTCTTTGGCGCTGTTGATTCGAAGACCAGAGGATAATCGCTGAAGAGATACCTGCAACGAATTCTGTGACATATTCAAGTTACGCTGCGCATTCAGCGATGAAACGTTAGTATTAATTACCTGTGGCATTTGCCTTTCTCCTATTCCCTGGATTCAAATCCGCGGAAGTTATTTACATTAGCTTCCAGTGGATCGTCCGCCTGGTGCCTGGCCAGCTAAAACACGTTGGTTTAACGTATTACGATGGCTTGTGGAATAGCTATCGGTAAGCTTGTAAAAAACTTTAGGGAGAATAATGGGTAAATGTAAAAATGTGCGCTGGTTCCACATTTTATTAAGCCAGGAAAAGACCAATTGGGGCAGGTAATATTAAAATTAGATGATCGAAAGAAGTCGTTCTAGCGAATGAGAGCTAAAAAAAAGAATGGGATTTATAAGAGAGAATCTGCCCCTAGAGAAGATTAAACAGCGATAACTGACTGACCTTCAAAAAGCTACGCTGGGCGGCCTCCAGCACGAAAGTCTGCAAACTCAAGCGGCTAATGGCTTCCGCATAATCTGTATCACGCAGTTTGGACAGTACATCATCAGAAAATATTTTGACTTGTTCATGTAACGCAGCCGTACTATCTGCAGTATTCAGGCGCGCACCTACTTCCGCACGCACCTGATTTACAGATTCTATCGCATTATCAAGGTTATCCAGGGTAGCCCCAACGATCACTCCCAGATCAGTATCTACCGGGTTACCCCTTAAGCCCGCTATCAACTTATCAAAGGTCGTCGCGATGCTCTGTTTCTGTCCGGTTTCAATGAAAAAGCGATCTCCGGGTTGAGGCGTACCAAAGGCATGTAGCTGCAAACCCGTACCTGTAACATCAATATCAGCACCCGCGACATAGGCTATATTTGCAAGCCCCGCCACCACACGATTGTCACTCTGCCGGCGCACAGTAAAGTTAGGTTGATTACCTGGTCCATCTGCCAGCGCTTCAAACTCAATCACCAGATTATCTGGATGAAAAGTGTCAAGTTCACTCTGATCTAAAATATTTACACTAACAAAAGCATTGCTCAATGGGTCATTCGATGCTGGCGCTTTTACTGCAACAGTCACATTAGTGCTGGGCACATCCTCAAAAATTCGCTTACCAGAATCACTCACTGCAATACTGGCGGTAGAACTTACCTGAACCTTCCGTTGGCCTTCATCACCATTGTATATTGCTGCCCCAGTACCATCCCGGCCAAACGGCAAGGTATCCGCTTTAAATCCCCCAAACAAATAGTCTCCATTGGAGCCTTGAGTGTTCATAAGCGAAAAAAGTTCATCAAGCCGATTTTCAACTTCCGCAGCTATGGAACTTCGATTAGTGTTATCCAGTACGTCGTTGCCACCCTGCACCGTTAGCTCCCGGACACGCTGAATGACTCCGACTGCCTGGGCCAGAACGGTTTCCTGTAAATTCAGCTCGTTTTCAACCGTAAATAAATTATCGGTATACTGCTTACGCGCAGCCAGATCCTGAGTTAATGCTGCAACGCGAACCGCTGCATTCGGGTCATCACCAGGTGTCAGAAAACGTCGCCCGGTGGACAATTGCTGCTGGGTATCAGCAACCTGACGATTGAGTAGTAGTAGCTGATTTACGCCCTGACTATAAATTTGCTGTGTTGTTATCCGCATGCTCTCACCCGCTTTCCAGTCTCCAACTTACCTACTTTTTACGAATATCCTTCCAAATGCAGGAATTTAGCTGCTTTTACTCATGTGCTAACTGAGTAGATTAAATAGTATGTCAAAAATATCACGCGCGACGGAAATAACCTGGGCTGACGCGTTGTATAATTGTTCATGTTTGACAAGATTTGCCGCTTCTTCGTCTAGATTAACACCCGAGTTTGACTCACGCGCAGCAATCGATTGCTGCAATAAGGCCAGACTGGCATCAGAATTTACCCTGGCCAGACTGGTTTTCCCACCAACAAATTCAATAAGTTCAGCATAGCTCTCCGTGAGGGTTGCACCACTCTCACCAAATATAGCACTTGTTTGCAGGTTGGCCATCTGCAAAGCATTGCGATTATCCCCTGCTCCGCTGCTGTTAAAATCCAGAGTAAACGTATCACCGCTTTGAGGCTTACCACGCATAAAAACCTGAAATCCCAAATCAGCGCGACTAGCCGTTGGTTGCGGCAGGAATATATTGCCCGATGCTGATGCAATGAGGCTTTTCATGCTGACATTTTTATCCATTTGCACAACCACACTGCCCGCAATACTTGCAGTCTGGTAGTCATCTTCACCCTGGACAGAACCGTCTGACATTCCCAATACAGCGCCCAGGGTAGACGGTGAGGGGTTACTGAGTGTCAAATCACCAGAAGCTCCCAGTGACAAATTTGTCAGCCGTACCCTGCCACTTGTACTGAGAGATACGGTAACGTTGCCCGGTCCCAGTGCAGAAGCATCGATAGCTGCCTGCAGTTCAGCCACGATAGCAGTACCGTTACCATGATTACCGGATAACGCAATAGCTACCGGGGCTCCGCCATCAACCGATAAATCAAAATCATAGGGGCCTGCGGTAGAAAAATCATAACCTCCACTTACATCAACAGTTCCCAAGACCGACGCAAAGGTACCTGTACCAGAGCCTGTCATGGTCAGCGTATCGCCGGAGGGATTTTCCAAAGTCAGGCCATCTGTAAGATCTCCGGAAACATGAACACGAATATCCTCGCCGCTAATGGAGCGAAGTTTAAGTCCCGTGCCATCACTCACAGCACTTAGCCCAGCACTGGCCAAGCTCGTATTTGCATTTATTGCGTCAGCCAAGGCATTAAACGTCATTCCGCTGGAAAAACTAAAACGTTGCCCATTGATGCCAACCGCCATATCCAGACCCGTAGCATTATCCGCTATGGAAACAATGCTGATTTCTGTATTGGCAGTTGCTATAGCCCCGGGAACAGCAGCAATCTGATTGGCAACGTCTCGGGCACTGAGACCCGCAGCAAGTGCTACCTGTGTATTACTCAAGGCAAACCCATTATTGCCCGAGGTGGTGAACTCCAGATTCTCCTTTGCATAGCTGTTGGGCACTACTGTCAGACCACGCACGGTGGTCGGAGAACTTGGTAGCCCCTGCACACTCTGCCCACTACTGGTAACCAATGTTTGACCCAGGCTATCAGGCAGCATGCCGTTTTCCGTCCCAGGCACAAAAGAGCGATTTATCAGTGGAGGTGACAACTGAACGGGATTACCCGAGTCGGATATATCCAACACATCAAAACTCGTCTCACTGGTAAATCGAATCATCAATGGTGGTGTGAGACTACCAACCTGGGCGAATATCGGGTTATCAATATCCAGTATACTGGCACCCTGTACAACACCCGTGCCCTGATTGGAAAGATTGGCATTACCAATAACCGGTGATGCCAGGGCCAAATCCCTGACATCGGATACAACCCGTGCTATATCCTCTGCTCCGTTGCGAACCGGCGATATACGGTAATGATCCCCAACACGATAGCTACCCCCCTCCAGGACCAGTTCTACGCCGTCAAAATTGATGCTCTGGGGGAACTGGGTCTGAATTTTTCCGCTAGATACTATTTGCCCATCGCTTTGGCGGCTTATCTCATATTCAAAATTGGTTGGCCCGGTAAATCGTAAATCATAACCAGAAACCTTGAGCTCACTGACATCTGATATATCTAAATGCATGATGCCGGGGTTGGCTGGATCGGTTATTACGACACCTTCAATACGCTGTTTTGATGCGGCTGGATCGTTAACGTCTCGAAAAAAATTCTGTCCGAATACACCATCGAGAGTAACGCCCTGCTTGTGTATCTGATTGATATTGTCACTCAGACCCAGAGCAATACGACCAATATAGTCCGAAGCAACTCCCAACACCTCGTCTCGGATTCTAACCAATCCACCCAATTTTCCACCGGTTATGGTCTCGGTAATATCATCCGCTATGGCAGCATTATTATGGGACAGTGTTAACCTGCCCTGAGCAGTTACCACCAACCCGCTAGCCGTAAGCCCCGTAACAATTGGCTGCCCTTTACCTACAAAAACATTTACCTGACCATCGCTTTGCTCGGCAACGCGCACTGACACAATTTCTGACATGCGTTTTAACAACAGGTCCCGTTGATCCAGTAAATCATTGGGTAACACACCCTGACCACGCCCGGGGGAATTTGAAATACTCTGGTTTAACTTCGCTACACCCACGGCCATTTCAGACAATAGCTGCGCCGCCGCTCTAATCTGCAAGTCCGTTGCCTGGCGCTGCACATCCAACCGGCTATCAATGGTCCCAAAGCGATCAACCATGCCATCGGCTTCACTGAGTAATAGCTGACGAGCAGGCACAGAGCCCGGGTCATTGGCAGCCGCATGCATACTGCTGAAAAAACTCTGTAAAGCTGAATCGAGGCCAGTAAACTGATCAGCCAGCAAGCTGTCAACCTGGGATATCTGCGTTAAAAAACTGTCTACATCGTTATAAGCAGCCGTGTCCAACCGGACCTGGTTACTGATAAACTCATTCGCAACGCGTGTTATGGCCGTTATATCGACCCCACGCCCCAGGTAGCCTACCCCGGAAAACTGGGGTGTTCGCTGGCTGCTCTCTACCCGTTGTCGACTGTAACCTTCAGTTTCGGCATTGGTTATATTGTGACCCGTAACCGACAGCGCTGCTTGCTGGACTCGTAATCCGCTAACGCCGATCCCTAATAATGATGCACCACCCATAAATTACCTGCCCTCCGGCGATACCGGTAAACGATAGGACTCACTCGTCTTCGACGTTTCTAATGTCCTGAATAACTCGTTTTGCATTATTTGTTTTATTTTGTCAGCGTATTTCGGATCTGTCGCATAACCTGCTTTCTGTAGATTTTCTGCATACCGCTCTGGATCAGATGCATTTGAGACCGCGGTGGCATATCGGCTGCTCTTACCCACGAAATCTATATAATCCCGAATTGCCGATTCCCAATTTTCATATGCTCTAAAGCTATCTTTCTTACTAACACGCTTACCAGACTCATACTCAATGGTATGAATTGGAACTGAGTCGCCTTGCCAGTTCGCACCTGCCTTGACACCAAATAAATTGTGAGATGAACCCCCTTCTGGTCGTTGGATAACTTTACTGCCCCAACCGGTTTCCAAAGCGCCCTGGGCAATCAGTGCAAGGGCGTTAAAAGGCGTTTCACTGACAACCTGCTTGATAGTAGGCAGCAAGTTTGTGACAAAATCCTCTGCGCCCTTAAACACAGCATCCCGAAACCCGGATACCTGAACACCCACGTTTTTAACCTGATCTTGTAAGGCTTCAAAAACAGTCCCGGCAGGCGCTTCATCTATTAGATCCGTTGTTAGCGGATCTGTTGACTCGACGCGTGAAGAAACAGGCAAGCGAATGCCCGCCGATACATGGGGTTCAAAATGCCTGGAACGATCAGGTAAATTAAACGCACTTACCTGCTCTCCTGATGGAGGTGCTGCATCATCTGCACCGCGTTTCAACTGTCGCTCAATCATATCCGCCAGGCCCACACCACGATTTTCCGATAGATGAATGGCCCACTGATGATCCAGCATCTCCTGATGCATCTCAGTTTCATTGCTTGAAAAAATAGTGTCCTTGAACATGACTTTGTTTGCCTCACGCATTGACTTCAATACCATGTCAAGAAATAGTGATTCAAATTGTTCGGCAACCGCCCGCACGCCCTTCTCACTATTTTTATCGAGGTTTTTTAGTGCATTGATATCACTGAAGGACATACTGCGCGCATCTGACAGATTAGCCGGTGAAGTCTGTGCGAAAATAGACTGCATCTAAATAACGACCAACTCAGCATGCAACGCACCGGCTTCCTTGAGCGCCTCCAGTATTGCCATTAAATCACCAGGTGCCGCACCCACTTCATTTATTGAAGAAACAATTTCTCTAAGGGAAATACCTTTGGATAACAAAAACATACGTTTTTTTTCTTCTGATATTTCCACGTCAGACTGAGCCAGTATGGCTGTTTCACCACCATCAGAAAGAGCGTTAGGCTGACTGGCTTCATAATTTTCTGAAATGGTAACTGTCAGGGAACCATGAGTAACCGCTACCGGTGAAACACGGACGTGCTCGCCAATAACAATCGTACCTGTTTTGGAGTTGATAATAACCCGTGCTACTGCGGGGGCAGCTTTAACTTCCAGGTTTTCCAAAACTGCCATAAAAGCAATTCTCTGGCCTTGACCAGATGGTGCTCGAACAGAAATGGAAGTACCATCCAAAGCCTCAGAAATTTTACTGCCGAACGTCGTGTTTATTTTTTCGACCACCCGTTGTGCAGTAGTAAAATCACCTTTGTGCAAATTCAAAACAACTTTTTCCGACATAGAAAACCCGTTTGGGGAAGATTTTTCAATTATGGCGCCGTTTGGTATTCGCCCAATACTCGGTATATTCACAGTTATGGATGACCCATCATCGCCTTGGGCGCCCAATCCCGAAACAACCAGACTGCCCTGCGCCATCGCATATATTTGATTGTTGACACCCTTAAGCGGCATCATGAGCAAGGTTCCACCACGGAGACTCTTGGCATTACCCAGTGAAGAGACAGTCACATCCAATCGCTGTCCAGGCTTCGCAAAAGCTGGCAATTCTGCGTGCACAGTAACTGCTGCAACATTTTTCAGCTGGGGTGTTACGCCAGGGGGAAGTTTTACTCCAAAGCGCGTCAGCATGTTTTTGAAGGTTTGTACTGTAAACGGTGTTTGACTGGTCTGATCACCTGTCCCGTTTAAGCCCACTACCAGGCCATAGCCAACCAACTGATTGCTTCGCACCCCCGCCACCGCAGTCATATCCTTTATACGTTGCGCGTGCAGCGCATTAGACATCAGGATAAAACCAAGTAGCATTACAACGAATCTTTTCATAATATTTCCGTCTTCATAGTGTCTATATTGGTGACCTACTATCTATCTCATTAAAATGGCATTAACGGCCCAATGAAAAAACGCGTTAACCAACCGACCTTATTGGAATCTGCCAGGGATCCTGTTCCACTATAGGCAATTCGTGCATCGGCCAAACGCAAAGAACTAACAGCGTTGGTACCATCAACATCTTCTGGACGCAGCAAACCGGATATTCGTATGTACTCTTCACCCTGATTCAAGTTCAACCACTTTTCTCCCTGAACGAGCATTAGCCCGTTTGGGAGTACCTTGGATATAACCGCCGTTATGGTTCCACTTAAGCTATTACTCTGGTCACTATCGGCCGCACCTTTGAAGTCATGTTCACTGTCTACACTGTTGGCCAACCCGGCATTCTTGGAAAGACCTCGCAACAGATTGCCAAATAGTATGGGCTCCTGCATTTTGCTTTCTGACTCCTTCTTAAGCGAAGTTTCACTACTTTTGGTAGATTTGGTTTGTTCTTCAAGAATAATGGTCACAATATCGCCTACCCTTCGAGCTCCTCGGTCAGAAAAAAGAGACAGAGCGAAACCATCCTGATATAGCGCACCCGCTTCTGCTGAGGGTGGATAATGCACCTTTGGATAAGTAGGCTCGTATTTTGGCTCGGGTCGGGATGGCTGGTTCATGCATCCACTCAGGATTATAACCAAGCTTGCCATGCAGATCAGAGTCCTGCTACCTGTATTGCCATTGCACATAAAACCCATTTCCATTAGATATTCTGACTGATGTACTGCAGCATCTGGTCCGCAGTAGACACAACCCGTGAGTTCATTTCGTAAGCGCGTTGTGTTGAGACCATATTTACCAATTCCTCTACCACGCTGACATTAGAGTTTTCCAGTACACCTTGTACCAGAGACCCCAATCCATTTTCTCCGGCGGTACCCGAAAGCGCGGTACCACTTGCAGCCGTTTCCTGAAACAAATTATCCCCGTTAGCTTGAAGACCGGCAGGGTTCACGAAATCAACCAGCTGAATACTTCCAACCTGCGTTCCCGCCGTATCCGTGCCACTAAGTGCGGTCACCGTACCGTCTGTACCGATAGTTATGGTAGATGCACTACTGGGAATGGTGATAGATGGCTCCAGCGTAAATCCCTGTGAGGTAACAATTTCGCCATCCTGGTTTAATTGAAATTGTCCATCCCGGGTATAACCGATTGAGCCATCGGGCATAGATATCTGGAAAAAACCCCGGCCATCAACGGCCATATCCAAAGATTGCCCCGTGGTTTGCAAACTACCGGTTGTGAATATTTTATGCGTACCCGCGATACGCACGCCAGAGCCCAGCTGCAATCCAGAAGGCATCTGTGTATCCTGAGAAGAGGCACCACCGGGCTGCACTTGTATTTGATACAGCAAATCCTGAAATACTGCCCGGTCGCGTTTAAAGCCCACCGTGCTGACGTTAGCCAGATTGTTAGAGATAGTTCTAAGCGCTGTATCCTGAGCAGCCAGGCCGGTTTTGCTTATTGATAGTGCTGACATCATAGTCTTACAGGTCCTCTTCTAATATTTACTGTTTTACTATTCGTTTGGGACTAGCCCGATCGCATTAGCGACAGAGCTACTTCATCGTTCTCTTGTGCTGTACTCATTAACTGAATAGAAATTTCAAATTGGCGTGCCAACTGCATAATTTTGGTCATTTCATGCACTGGGTTGACATTACTGGTTTCCAGAAACCCCGATACCAACTCTACATCGTTGGCTGCAATTTCCGATGCCCCGTCTATGCGATGAAATAATCCATCTTCGCCTTTGCTGATCTGCTGAGGGTCGGGCTTAACCAACTTTAATCGTTCTGCCTGAACCAAAGCCTCTGGCCCTTGCCCACTGGGTTGGATGGAAATACTGCCATCTTTACCAATTAGGATTTTTTCAAAAGGCGGCAACGAGATCGGCCCTCCCTGCCCAAGCACAGCATGACCGTGAGCCGTAGACAACCGACCTTCGGCGTCTACATGCAAACTACCAGCCCGAGTAAACGCCTCACCGCCGTCTGCTACCCGCACCGCTAAAAAACCCTGCCCTCTGAGCGCAACATCCAGGTTTCTTCCGGTGCTATTTAACAGACCTTCGGACATATCACTGATGGGAACTTCTGTTTCTGCGTATATACGCACAGGTAACCCCTCTCCATAACCCTGCAATGCGCGCGCCTGTGCCAGATCTGCGCGAAACCCAGTAGTGCCAGCATTGGCCAGATTGTTGGAATGCACCGTTTGTGCAGTCATGTTTTGCTGTGCGCCGGTCATGGCGACATAAACTAAGCTATCCATAATAGTTATAAGTTAATAATTGTTTGAGTGATCTCATCAGCGGTAGAAATTGTTCTGGCATTCGCCTGAAAATTTCGTTGTGCAATAATAAGATTAACCAGTTGTTCAGAAATTTCCACGTTGGAATCCTCCAATGCACCAGACACCAACACCCCTCTAGAACCAGTGGTAGGAGCCCCAATTACCGGCTCGCCAGATGAACTAGTCTGCACCCAGGAGCTATCCCCGGAGGGTTTTAGGCCCTGAACATTGGAAAAATCCGCCAGTGCAAGCTGCCCCAACGTCAGATTTTGGCCATTGGTATAACGTGCCAGGAGAATGCCAGTATCATCTATATCCAGGCCACTGAGCTGGCCCGTTGTGAATCCATCCTGATTTACACTATTGACCGAAAATTCACTACCATACTGTGTCATTTCATTCAGTCTTATTTCAAAATTTGAACTGCTAAGCGGTTGCGCAATGGGTAACGCCCCACCAGCCAGGACATTAAGTGGCCCAGCTGCTCCGTTCTGATTTCCATTTTCGTCACTGGGCACCCAGTTAGAAATTAGAATCGGATCAGACCCCGTGGGATTGAAACTACCATCGGGATTAAACTGCACATTAAAACCTGCCCGAGTAGGTTGGAGGTTTGCTGGTGGTGTCAAGTTAGGGTTGGGATCGCCAACATCGTCACCATCGATAAGTACATATGTAGTCCAGCGATTTTCCTCCAAACCGACTGTATTTGGCGTAAACCGCTCTTTAACAAAATACATTGTTGCTACATGGGGGTTACCCAGGCTGTCATGCACCGTTACGGAAGTTGCAGCATTGTAAGTATCCTGGTTTGTGGGGTCGAAGGTGTTCAGCGCAAACGGTACGAATGAAGCCGGCGAAAGTGGCCCAAAAAGATTGCTGTTGGGCGGAATGGGTGCAGCAAGTGTAACTGCTTCATCCAAGGTGAATTCCACTGTTCCACCCACCGCTGCAGCTGGCGTCCCAGCCAGAGTCATGGTGGCTGCAGGACCCTGTGTACCTAAAATGCTAATTGAGTCCGCTCCTGTTCCTCCAGTTATTGCGAAAGAAAGGTCGTTACCCACCTGGTCAGTCACAACCAGATCACCTGCGGAATCAACCTCCGCACTGATTGTTCCTAATCCCGTGGTAGTATTGATTGAGGCCGCCAGCGCGGCCATGTTGGACCCGGTGATATTCACCGAATTTAGAGAAAAGCTCATTGTGCCGGACGCATCAATGAAGCCAGCTGATGGGATAGTTGCCGTGGTAACCGCACTGGCAGATACACCCAGAATATTTGAGCTGCTAAACTGCCCCGCTATTTGCGCTGCAGATGCACCTGCAGTAGTGGTAACAGCTTGAGTTGTCCCATCGGCCGCGACTACGTCAACGGCTTGGGCCCCATAGCCATTTCCTACACCTGACAGACCAGGAATACTGACCCCGGTATCGAGATTAAGCGTTGCCACTATGTCCCCGTTGGTCACACCAGGGTTAGAGCTATCCAGGTTAGTAACAGTGATAGTCGAAGCTTCACCTGAAATCGGTGCGTAGAACTGCAAACGACCTGGATTGTTAGGATCTTCTCTTACATCCACACCGATACCAGAAGCCACAAGGTCATCACGAATATCCAGTATCAAAGCGCCGATGCTATTAACATTGCTTGTTAGATTGATATTTGCAGTACCATTATTCAGTGCTGCTCCTGCCAATATAACGTCGAAACTGGCCGCAGAAATTGTACCCGTTGTAGCCGTGGCATTAGCCAGTGGTGTTGTCGTGCTTGAACCTGGACCTCCGCCAGCTCCATTCACTCCAATAGCAATTCCACCCATCGCTGCTTCTACATCGGCCTTGGTTACATTTGCCCCCAGTGTTCCATCGTCCAATGGATCAACCAAAATTGCAGAAGCCTCACCACTTCGGGTGGCGTAGAATTGTAACCGTCCAAAATTTCCCGGGTCCTCCCGGACATCTACACCGATACCTGAAACCGATAACTCTCCCCTTATATCGTTTATTATATCGGCCAAACTATTTACATTTGAATTGAGCGTTACCGTAACCGTAGTATTTTCACTGGGCACCGAAGAGCCGGTCATCTGTACCGAAAAACTGGCGCTTGCACCGGCTGCTGAAAAATCAAAAGGGGTTGTAACATTATTTGAATTAACACTTGCTGCCACATCAACACTGTAATCAAAGGATGTTGGTCCACCAGCAGTATTTAATACTGAATTGGTATCCGATGGTAAGCCGGCCTGTGCAACACCCACAATGGCCCCCGCCGTACTCACCGTGCTGCCGATTTGAGAAAGCACTGTCTGACGTGCATCCAGATTCATACTGGCGTCTATCAAGCTGGTACGTTGGGGAGAAATATTACTGGAGCTGAGTTGCAGGTCTCCCAAAATACCACTCACGGTGCCCTGTGCATTTGCGCCAAAACCCTGTACACGTGCTCCCGCATTGGTAACCAGAAAGCCTGCATCATTGACACCAAACATACCTGCTCGGGTAAAACCAACAGCGCCTTGATCACTAATCACAAAAAAACCATTGCCGTCAATTGCCAGATCCAGGCTATTGTTCGTTACAGACCGATTCCCCTGATCAAACTGTTGAGCCACGTTTGCCAGCCTTACACCACTACCGATCTGGTTTGATCCAGAACCCAGCAAACTAGATGAATACACATCAGAAAACTCTGCACGGGAACCTTTAAATCCCACAGTCCCGGCATTGGCTATATTGTTACCCGTAACCCTGAGGTCGGCGGTAGCTGCACTGAGTCCACTGAGTGCTGTGTTAAATGTCATACATAAACTCCATGTTATGGTTCTTAAAAATTATTGCTTGTTCCAGGCTGGCTATACCTGCATCGCAAACTATTAGTTATTGAATTTCTTTTACTTCACCAATTGCAACGCTATTCCCTCCAGAAAGATTCAGCCTGATGCCCTGGTCGGTGAGAGAAACACTTACTACCTGCTCCGGCAAATCCACAGGAACTTCCTGTATTTCTCCACCTATGCTGGCAGATGCATGGATCCGATAAATACCGGGCTCCATTGCTTCTCCTTGTTCATTCAAACCATTCCAGGTGAAACGTACGGCACCAAATTTCTGACTACCCAGCTCAAGTGTTTTAACGGGGTTTCCAAATGCATCGCTGATGGAAACCGATACACTGGATGCTGATGAAGGAACACCGATATCCCCGACAATACCCTTACCTGACATCAGCGTTTGATCCGTAGGTACTAGAACAGAGCGCCCAACTAAAGAGCCCGCTTGCAATGCCAGATTTGAGCGAAAATCTCCACTCAATAAACCAATAGATTCGTTTAGATTTTCAATACCTTCCAGGGAGCTGAATTGAGCGAGTTGTGCTACAAACTCCTGGTTGTCAGTGGGTTCGAGAGGATTTTGATTTTCCACTTGCGCCAGCATCAATTCAAGAAATTGGTTCTTACCCAATTCCTCAGAGCCCTGCGCGCCACCGGAACGCAAAAAATCATTATTGCTATATCCTGCATACTCATTTACTTGCATTGCTATATTCCCTCATCAAATTACTGTCCTAAACGAAGCAGGCGCTCCGCCAGGGATTTGGCTGAATTCATCACTTCAACATTCATTTGAAAAGACCGCGTGGCGGACATCATGTTGGCCATTTCTTCAACTACGTTCACATTGGGATAAGCGACATAGCCGTCTTCATCTGCTTGTGGATGTGCTGGCTCATAGCGCATATTCATAGGCGCATTGCTTTCAACAATACCTTCCACCCGCACCCCCATACTTGCTGCTGCATCAATATTGGTTTTGCCAGATGCAGATGAAAACTGTTCCATCGCATTCTGCATATCTGCGGCAAACACTGGGTGCCGGGCGCGATACGTACCCTCCGTATTGCTGGAAACACTTTCCGCATTAGCCAGGTTGCTCGCGGTAACATTCAAACGTACGCTTTGTGCACTCATTGCACTGCCAGCAACGTCAAAAATTGAAAGCAAAGACATCTTATTCTCCTTTAATCGCTGACATCAGGCCGCGAAACCGGCCATCTACAAAACGAATAGCTGCTTGAAGCTGAAGGGTATTTTGAGCATTTTCAGA
>JAHRWB010000186.1 GCA_019090385.1 Pseudomonadales bacterium
GCCAGTTACAGGGTCCGTGTCTAATTTGGAGTCTTGTGCTTGCTCCTCAGTTGAAGTGTTGTCGATCGCGCTCGCAGAAACTTCAGCTTTATCTGCCACAGGATCTTGTATATCACTGACTATTGACGATTCCAGGTTTGATTCTTCGGCTACCAGTGCTTCAGAATCCCGTTGTTCAGAAAAAGCAGTGTTGTCCGAACTCAAGTCTGTATCCTGGCTGTCCGGTGATTCGAGCAATGATATTGTATTTGTTTCTCCGCACAGATTATTTGCACTTTGTGCCAGGTGTTGGTGTAGCTCGGTATAGGAGGCATTTAAAGTTCTGAATTTTGATGCAGTTTCGCTGAAATCTTCAAATACTTCCTGGCGATAGGCTTCGTAGGATGCTTTGGTTTCGGAAAGTTCCTGTTCAAGATTTTGTGCGTGCTGTTTGGCACCGGAAGAGCGGTTTATCCAATGCACAAACAGGGCACTGACGATGCCAGCGAGCAGAGTGGATGCAATTAATATTTCCAGAGAATACATGATGTTCCTTTGCCTATTTAGGCTTAACTTTGTCGCTTGTGCGAGCGTTCCTGTAATGATACGCCGTGTCTATATGAAGGTCATACTGGTTTTACCAAAAATTCAGTCCTATGCCAGTTTTGAAGGTGTTGGAGATGTTATCATAGCGCCTGTATAAGGCAGGGCACGCTTTTAATGTCGAACGATGACTTCGATTTTACCGTCTGGACCAATATACCAGGAGGCAATTGTTCCTGTGATGCTCACAACAATTGAGCCGAACAATGCTGGCCAGAATCCACTGACAACAAAATTGTCTATCGTTCCTGCGACCAGGCCGAACACGGCGGCGTTTAGGACAAATAAAAATAAACCCAGTGTGACGATGGTAAAAGGCAGTGTCACAATGAACAGAATCGGGCGCACAATGGCATTGGCGAAACCGAGAAAAATTGCCGCGATCATAAAGCTCCCAAGGCCATGTATGGAAACACCATCGACAAGAAGGGAGGCCAAATAGAGGCCAAGCATGCAAATCAGAGTACGTACGACGAAACCTTTCATGGGGAGGTGGTTTCCCAAGTGAGCAGCGTATTTTTGAGGGCAGTGATCAAGGCGACAGGTTCATCAAACATCAGGTGATGGTGGGTTTGCGGAATGTCGAACATAGCCATGCGGCCGGAAGTCAACTCGCGGGTATAGTTAAGCGAATCAAGGGAATAATCGCTGCTATGCTCTCCCATGATAAATGCGCAGGGGCATTTTAAGCCCATAAGTTTTGTGGCAGGGTCGGGATTCAGCCTACTTTCGATATCCAATAGTCTGCGCATATCCGGGTCGAATTTCCAGGTCCAGCCGTCTTCTACCTGCCGGACGGAATGTTCAGCAATGTAACTGATTAGTTCCGGGTTTTTACAGTCCTGTTCGGGTACCAGTCGAAATCGGGCTAAAGCAGCCCGTTTATCTTTGTACACCCGGGTGGGTCTAATTGGTTGGCTCAATACCATATTATGGTGGGCAAGTACTTCATTCTCTACATGGGGTGCTTGGACGGTAAAGTCCAGAAAAATTAGACCGCCCAGCTGATCGCTAAAAAGGTGGCCGGTTTCCAGTGCGACGAATCCGCCAAAGCTGTGTCCTATTACATAGGGCTTTGCACCGAGTTTGGCAGCCTGACATACCGCCATGATTTCCTCTGCAAAAATTGCACCGGAGTACTGTTTACGCCATGCACTCTGCCCGGATCCGGAGAGATCAATGGCACATACGCGAAAATGTTGGGTAAGAAAGGGTGCAATGACTCTCCACCACTCAAGATGTGCGTTACTGCCATGTATAAGCACAATACCCGGTAAGCCAAGTTTGCCCCAGGTGGTGAAGTTAATTGTACAGCCGTTGACTTCCAGCTGACTGGTTTCACTGTCTGCTGCCAGGGCCGTTTGCAGCAATTGCATTATCCATTGCCACTGTGATTGAGTCCACGGTGGGCATCTGCACCGGCTCGATAGTTGAAGAAGGATTGATTTGCATCGCGATTGACCAACTCTCGAGCAAACATTGGATGAAACGTACTGCGAACTTCATGTTCGATTGTTGCCAGTACTTCACCTGTGTTTGGGTCGGAGATGTCTTGAAACCGGTATTCATGCGCATCGGTTTCAATAGTGATAAGTCCTCTTTCCAGTAAACGCTTGTAAGGACGGGAAAAATTGACCAGATAAATCGCGATATGGTGGCCATCGTACTCAGGTAGTGGGGTGTCGGATTCACAAAACCTCAATTGTTGATATCTGCCTGCAGCCACGCTTGTGAGTCCTGGCACATGCGCTACCGGGGCTTCCATGATTTCATCGTAAAAGCGGGCAATTCCTTCACTGCTACCTGGTGCAACGTCAACTTCGATCCAGGGAATACCGAGTGTATTTGCGCGTGCTATTGGTTGCTCAGTAGCTACCAGGCGGTTGCCCCAGGGGCAGGAAATATCTATACAATCCTCTGATTCCTGCCAGGCGAAGTGGCTGCCCTCAAGCTGGTCGCCAAAGTGCTTTTCCAGGCGGGATAGACGTTTCTTCAAGGCACCAAGATCTGGAACGTTTAAACCTATTTTTCCACGCAGCACCTGGGCACTTTGTTTTGGCAGATGAAACTGCTGTGAACCAGCATTGACCCACATATTGAAACTGCCGAAATCAATATAAGGGTCCTGGGTCAGGCCCAGTCCGGTGACGTAAAACAATGCAGCAAGTGCCTGATCCGGCACGGTAACGTTGAGATGTTCCAGACCGATAATATTGCCTACATCCTCCTGTTGTCGGTCATATTGTGCTTTGCTCATGTGACTTTTCCCCGGTGCTTAATCAGTTCATGTCTTCTGGTTTGCGAAAGCCATTTCAAGTTATTTGAAAATATCGTTATAGAGATCTTCGTTATAACCCACAATGACGTTTTTGCCGACGCATAAAGTTGGCGCACGCATATTTCCTGTTGGACCCAACATGGCCGCCACGGCTTCTTTGGATACGGATTTTTCAACTGAAAATTCGCTAAGCTTCTTGCCCTTTGCTACATACAAGGTGCTTGCTGATTTTAATAATTTTCGTGCGTCAGACTCTGACAGTTTTTTACTGGCAGAGACGGTTTCTTTTATCTCAATGTTACTGGCCTCCAAAAACTTGGATGCTCTTACACAACTGGTTCAGCCGCCTCGATGGTAGTGCCAGCTGATGGCTTTGGCGCTTTTTGTCATAGTTATCTCCGCTAGATTTGTATGTTGGTTAATGTCTTTAGTTTAAGCGCCCCGGTTTTTTACTGCAAATTCGGTCATCACATTGAAAATTAGTCTGCGGCCATAATCCTCTGCCATGGTGAGTATGGACTCAGGGTGAAACTGCACCGCTGCCAGAGGGAGTTGCTTATGTTCCACCGCCATGACTGTACCATCGGCGCTGCGGGCGGTAATTTTTAGCACTTCAGGCATATTATGGGGCTCGGTGATTAATGAATGATAGCGTCCTGCTGTGAAGCTGGTGGGTAGGCCGTTAAAGAGTTTTCCTCCCGTTACTTCTATGCTCGAACATTTACCGTGTCTGGGTAAATCTAATTGCCTTAGCTGGCAGCCATAGAATTCGCAGATACCTTGCAGACCAAGGCAAACACCAAATAGGGGTATGCGAAGGTCTATAGCAAGTGAAATGGTCGCATGAATATTGAAATCATCGGGTTTTCCCGGTCCCGGTGAAAGCACAATCAGGTTGGGTTTGAGCGCTTTGATCCTGGTTAGTGCGTGGGTGTTTCTGAAGGTGAGTACCTCGGCGCCTGTTTCACGAAAATAACCTGCCAATGTATGTACGAAGGAATCTTCGTGGTCAATGATCAGCACCCGCTTATTCGTGTGGGGGCCTGGAGTGCGGGTATCGGTCATTTGTGGATGATGTGTGGCTCCGGATTTATGACCTGTGGTATCCGGGTTTCTAATTGCATCCAGTAGAGCAGAAGCTTTTAAATGTGTTTCTTGTTCTTCGGCGTCGGGATCCGAACCATGCAATAGCGTGGCACCTGCGCGTACTTCTGCCATGCCCTTATTTAAACGGATGGTACGCAGGGTTAGCCCGGTGTTCATGTCGCCATTAAAGTTGAGTACGCCCAGTGCACCACCGTACCAGAGACGGGGGCTGCGCTCATGATCCTCAAGAAACTGGATGGCATGTTGTTTGGGTGCCCCGGTTACCGTTACGGCCCATGTGTGTGCCATAAATGCATCCAGGGCATCATAGCCCTCTCGTAATTGGCCTTTCACATGATCCACCGTGTGTATCAAGCGAGAGTACATTTCAATTTGGCGTCTGCCTACAACCTGAATACTGCCTGCTTCGCAAATGCGGGATTTGTCATTGCGGTCAACGTCGGTGCACATGGTGAGTTCTGAAGTCTCTTTCTCGCTGTTTAGTAGTTCCAGTATATTTTGTGCATCTTCCATGGCTGTCGCGCCGCGTTTGATGGTGCCGGCTATGGGGCAGGTTTCTACCTGCTGGCCCTGAACGCGTACGTACATTTCCGGTGAAGCGGCTACCAGGTATTCACTTTTACCCAGGTTTATCAAGGCGCCGTAGGGTGCCGGGTTACGTTCCTTAAGACACTGAAACAGTTCAGATGGCAAAGCTTTGCTGGGCGTGGAAAACGTTTGTCCCGGGACCACTTCAAATAATGCGCCCTTTTCAAAGTGGGATATAGCTTGACGAACGGTATCCTGGTATTCACCAGGACAGTGGTCGCTACTGATGCCGTCTACCGTTTTGTTTTGTGCGGCAGTGGGTTGTGCCGGTGTGTAGCAGTGGTTAACGCCATTCCGAGGCAGGCCATGGCTTGAACCCACCTCACTGGTAAATTCGTAACGGTGCAAGCTGGCAGATTGTTTTTGGTTGTCGACAAACAATATTTCATCGGGGAAATATAAAACCAGATCGCGCTGCCCGGTATCTCGGTGCATTTTCAGGCGTGTTGGCTCAAATTGAAAAGCCAGATCGTAACCAAATGCACCGTAAAGCCCCAGGTGGGCATCATCCTTAAAGTAGAATAGATTGATAATCTCCCGCAGAACACTAAAGACACTGGGTTGGCGGCTGCGTTGTTCCTCCGAAAATTCAGTATTTGTCCTTAGTATTTCCAGATCAAGCTGGGTTTTTGTATTCTTTTGGCAGGCTAAAATGTCCATAACGATCAGGTGCTTGCCTATGATGGCAAGCAGTATCTCGCCGCGCTTATTCAGGGCCGTGAGGCTTAGCTTATTGCGCTGGGCACTCAGCTCCAGTGGTGGGTTAACAAAACCGATATCCCAGCGTGTATAGCGGCCTGGATATTCATAGGAGGATGTCAGTAAAATACCGCGCCTGGTATCCAGCTCTTTTAGTAAGGGTTTTGCAGCGTTAATGTAGGGTTTTTTGAAACAGCTGTAATCTACCTTTACGCCACCGTTAGTTTCATATTGGTATGCATTTGATGGTTTCATATTTTTCTCGCATCCTGGAATTCGGAATTATTTTTCTGTGAATTCGACGGAGAAAGGAGAAAACAGGAAAACAGTGTCGCCTTGCTCCGGCGACATCCATTAAACGTATTACGTGTTAGGTGTCCCGGTTAAAGAGAGACGCCACCAACGTATTTGGGCGGAGGTTTCAGTTATTATACGCGCTGGGACCGTACTGAAAGCACAGCATTGCACACCGGGCGACCGGAATGGGTGTGGACGTGTATGAGAAATGTTGTTCATGTAGCGCAGTCTGAATTATTTTAAAAGCACTTGTCAAGTGATAGAGCCTCACTTGTTGAATTGGCTACCTTTTTCCACACTGGAAAATGTTGCTGTTGGCGCGGGATGCTCTTGGTGCAGGATGCTGTAGATGCGAGGGCGTTAAATGGCTTTTTTCGGTCTGGGTAAGCGGACCCAAATGGGCAGGTGGTCACTTACATCATGCTCATATTTTGCAATGAGTTTTTTCCTGCTTGCCGGCGTTAGCTCAGCCATGGGTTTTCCGTGTATGGCTTCAGCGAATAAATCACTAAAATTGAATACACCATAGTTAAATCCATCTTTGGTTGCGCCTGCCGTGGCGTTGTCTTCTGGTTTTGGCAGACGTTTATCATGATTAAAGAAGGCAATTTGATCATAGGTTTCGGTGAGGCGCGCGGTGCTTCTGAATACCTGGGCATGATCCTTGTGCACTGAGAAAAACGGGAAATTGACCATGGCTGAATTTGGAGAACTCAATTCTCCACTGTTAAGTGCTTTGATTTTATTTTCGATGACAGTTCTGCGCGCATCGGTCTTGGTAAAGTCAAGATTAAGGTCACCCAGTAATATCATATTTTTATGGTACAGCTTGTTCACTTTACGTGCACGTTGGGTTAACCACGAAAGCAGGGCATAGAATTCCAGTTCTCGTTCATGTTTTTGTTTGTTTTTTTCGCCATATAAAAGGTGGGCATTTATGGCTAGAAACTCATAGGGGACAGATCCGGTTTCGCCCTTTATGCGAAATGAAGTGCATAGTGGCGTACGTATAAAACTCAAAAAATTAGATAGCACAAAGGCCGGTTTTTTTGATTTTTTTGATTTTCCAATATTCTTTTGTTCCCAGGCAGCCAGGTCAGCTACTCGATTTTCAAGATCCTGCCAGAAATCTACACGCCCAGAGAATAAACTGTTGAGTAATTCCGTGCGATCAAATGTCAGATCTGAGCAGACTTCGGTTCGCTCTACACGATCCCATCGATATAGGAAGGCCAGTCGCTCTACCATGCTGCGCTTTGCAGAAATGCTCCAACCGGTGATATCCGATGCGACCATACCGTAGCGTGGTTGTTTACCAATAGTTCCGAGTTTGCCCCTTAGATGATTTAGTGCAGAAAGATCATCCTGGACTTCCTGAATGGCAATGAAGTCACAGCGTTCGCAAAAATGTTGCAGGAATGACCAGGCCTGCTCTGATTTATTTGCGATGTTGCCAATTTTACGAATATTAAATGATGCCATCACAACAGATTTACTGCGGCGAGCAGGCAGCCCGAATCTTTCGCCTTCACTCTGCAACAAAGTATTGATTTTTTGCCACTCACCAGATGTAAAATGTTGCGCCATGACTATTTTCCCTGAACTTATGCGTTCGTTCCCTGGGTGCATTACTTCATTGGCATTCTATAGTAACCTGTCGAGATTGAAACTTGCTGCTTTTGGAAGGCTTTATCGTGCAAACTGAGATACTACGAAATCCTGATGAACCTAAAAAATTGAAAGTCCCGGCCCATCTTTATGTGCTGATGTTTATATTGTTTGCCGGCTCAGTGCTGGCTGTCATTGTGTATGGTAAACAGGCTGTGAAAGCGATAATAGCCAACCCGGATACCGCACAAAATATAGTAGATTCTGAGTCGTTTACCCGGTTATTGAATCAAAAGCTGGAACAGGCTTTAAGCTCATCTAACTCTGATCTGAATATGGATAGTTTAATGGCGGGTAGTGATGTTCTGCAGCGACTGATTGATGATGCGGTATCCCGGCAGTTGATAGAGTATGGGAGATCCAAAGCTTTCCAGCTAGCCGTTTCACAGGCCCGGCCGGAAGTTAGGCCAAGTGGCTCTGCGGATGATGCTGATGCCGAACAAATAAAGCAAATTCAGCGAAAAATGCGTCAGTATGAGTCACAATTGGCAAAAATCAGTCTTGAGGTCAGCGATGACGATTCCATGCAGATTGTTAATGAGTTGCAGGGTGATTTTGTTGAGCTCCAGCAATTGATAGGGGATGTGAGTGAGGAGTTGCGTTGTACGCTGGTGGGCTTGGGAGGAGCGAAAAGTAGCTTTTTGCTTAAAGAAAAACGCTCTACTGAATTGCAGGTTTATAATGTGATGGTCAGTTTGGGCTCTATCCGCGGCGGCGTCATTGGCAGCGTTACATTTACCGGGCCGAATGAAGACAGCACTCAGGTAGATACCCTGGTGATAGGTAATGTCAAATTGGGTGGACGGGTGGAGTTCCAAAGTGGCACAAATCGTTATAGCGGCTTATTTACCTTTAGACAGGCTCGCCTTGGGCCGGATTTTGTCGGTTTTGAAGTGACCGAGATGCTTGCGCCTGTGGATGGTTGTTTGTCTGGCGTGTAAGCGCTGTGCACTGACAGTAATATTCAATGTTTGTTTCTTGTTTTTCGGTGTTTAGGCAACATACACTATTGTACATCTCATCTGGAACTATCAACTGGAAAAAGCGATATGGCTGATCAATCAAAACTGCCCTTACCTGTGCCCACCCCGGAGACCCAGCATTTCTGGGATGGCACCAGAGAAAACCAGCTCCTGCTTCAGTCTTGTGATGGGTGTCAGAAAACCTATTTTCCACCACGGCCCTTTTGCCCGGCCTGTGCGTCACGCTCAGTAAGCATTATTAAAGCTAGCGGTAATGCTACTTTGTATAGCTATGTTATTAATCAACGCGCCCACCCTGCTTTTGATGGTCCTTATGCGATTGCGGTGGTTTCTTTGGAAGAGGGCCCACGCATGATGACGAACATTGTAAACTCACCACAAACGCCTGAGGCTCTGGTGTTGGATATGCCTTTGAAGGTGTGCTTTGGAAAGGTCGACGAGAACATTACCTTGCCTTATTTTGAGCCGGCGGGGGATGAGTTATGAAGTCTAATTCCATTGCTATTGTTGGTGCTGCTGAAACTACAGAGATGGGTCTTATTCCCAACACTTCTCAAATCATGTTGCATGCTGATGCGGCGCTTAATGCCATGCGTGATGCTGGCATGAAACCTGGAGATATTGACGGTGTTGCCTGTGCAGGGGAGGTGCCTACTGCGGTTGCACATTATTTGGGTATTGTGCCCACCTGGGTAGACGGTACATCTGTGGGTGGTTGTTCATTCATGATACATGTTCGGCACGCGGCTGCGGCAATCAACGAAGGTTTATGCTCTGCAGTATTAATTACCCATGGAGAAAGTGGTCGCTCCAGGGTGGGAGCGGGTCAATACAGAGGTGGTGGTCGCAGCTCACTGGCTGGTCAGTTTGAAGGGCCTTACGGTGTTATGGGTCCGACCAGTATGTTTACAATACCATTTCTAAGGTATATGAAAGAAACAGGCACAACGCTTGAGCACCTGGCAAATGTAGCTGTTGTGCAAAGGGAATGGGCTGGGTTAAACCCCAGAGCAACCCACAGGGAGCCAATCAGCGTTGATGATGTAATGAATTCTCGCATGATAGCTTACCCGTTTCATATCCTTGAGTGCTGTTTAGTGACTGATGGTGGGGGCGCACTGATATTGGTGTCTGCAGAGCGTGCCAAGGACTTCCCGCAAAAGCCGGTTTACATTTTAGGTACAGGTGAAAGTGTTGAATCTCCCATGGTAAGTCAGATGGACCGCTTTGAATCTTCCAGGGCTTTTAAGGTGTCTGGTAATAAAGCTTTTGAGGAGGCAGGTATAAAACATGCAGATGTTGATCATCTAATGATTTATGATGCATTTGCGCACTTGCCATTTTATGGTCTGGAGGATCTGGGGTTTTGTAAGCCGGGAGAAGCCGGAGATTTTATAATGGAAAGGAATACCGCAATTGGTGGTAAATTGCCAGTTAATACCAATGGCGGTGGATTAAGCTATATGCATTCCGGAATGTATGGTATGTATGCTCTACAGGAAAGTGTACGGCAGATGCGTGGGGTTGCCCCTGCCCAGGTCAAGGATGCCAAGATTTCAATTGCGCATGGGGTGGGTGGTATGTTTGCCGCTAGTGGTACTGTTATTTTAAGTAATCAGGAGTTTTAGAATGAGTTTGGTCTTAAATGAAGAACAAAATATGTTACGGGACGCCGCACGCGAGTTTTGTAGCAAAACTTCACCTGTTACCGCTTTTCGTAAGATACGGGATGATGAGAATGCTGATGGTTTTGACCGGGCTATTTGGAAACAAATGACTGACTTGGGATGGACGGGCATTCTTATTCCTGAACAGTATGGCGGCGCCGACTTCGGCTTTCAGGGCATGGGCGTAGTAATGGAAGAGTGTGGGCGTACGTTGGTTGCGTCTCCTTTGATGTCTACAGCCATTTTGGGTGCAAGTGCGCTGAATATTTGTGGTAGCGAATCGCAAAAAAGTGATTTACTGAAAAAAATCGCAGCCGGTAAGTTACTTTTGGCCCTTGCCATAGAGGAATCAGCTCATCATGCGCCTTTTAAAATTAGTACGAGCGCGGTAAAAGACGGTGACAACGGCTATTTATTGAGCGGAGAGAAACAATTTGTGCTCGATGGGCATGTGGCAGATAAATTGATAGTCACTGCCAGTACAGGTTCAGATACCGGCATTTCCATGTTTATTGTAGATGCAAAAGCTAAGGGACTGAGCGTTGAGAGAACCAGTATGGTTGATTCCCGTAACGCCGCAAATATTTCGTTAAAGGATGTACCTGCAGAATTGTTGGGGCTTGAGGGTGGTGCGGCGGAAGCACTTGATAGTGTTCTGGATATTGGCAGAGCGATTCTTGCTGCAGAAATGCTGGGTGGTGCCCGGGAGGCATTTGATCAAACGCTGGCCTATTTAAAAGAACGCGAGCAATTTGGTGTGGTGATCGGGACTTTTCAGGCACTTAAACATCGGGCGGCAGAAATGTTTAGCGAAGTTGAGCTGTCACAATCCGCCGTTATGGGGGCTCTGAGTGCGTTGGATGAACAATCCGACGATGCGCCGGCCTTGGTAAGTCTGGCCAAAAGCCGCTTGTGCGATACGCTCCGCCTGGTAACCAACGAGGCTGTTCAGATGTTTGGTGGTATTGGCATGACCGATGAGCATGATATTGGCCTGTATATGAAACGTGCGCGAGTATGCGAGCATACCTTTGGCAATGCTGCATTTCACAGGGATCGATACGGTGTATTGGGCGGATATTAGGTAGAGAAACCAGGTGATGGCTACAACGTCTGAATTATTTGATCTGAGCGGTAAAGTTGCCTTGTTGACCGGTTCATCCAGGGGGATGGGAGAAGCAATGGCCATGGGCCTGGCTGAAGCCGGAGCAAAGGTTGTGGTGTCCAGCCGAAAACTGGATCAGTGTGAAGAAACGGCAAAAAACATTAATGATAGCTGCGGCGCGGGTTCGGCCACGGCTTTGTCCTGTAATATTGGATACAAGGAGCAGCTGCAGAAGTTGGTAGACGATACCCATGATGCCCTGGGCAGTATTGATATCCTTGTCTGCAATGCCAGTATTAATCATTTTTATGGTCAAATGTCTGAAATACCCGATGAGGCATTCGACAAGATTATGAACACCAATGTTCGCTCGAACCATTGGCTTTGTCAGATGGTGGCACCGGATATGATCAGTACAGGTAAGGGTTCCATCATGCTCACTTCCAGCATAGGTGCGTTTGGGCCCTCCACAACACTGGGTGTTTACGGTATTTCCAAGCTGGCAGAAATTGGCATGGTAAGGAATCTGGCAGCGGAACTGGGCCCGTCCGGTATACGTGTTAATGCTATTTGTCCGGGCGTGGTAAAAACCGAATTTGCACGAGTACTGTGGGACAATGCTGAAGCACAAAAACGCACTGATGAGGAAACCCCGCTTCGCCGATTTGGAGAACCAGATGATTTTAAAGGTGTTGCGGTATTCTTGGCCTCAGATGCCAGTGCTTACATGACTGGCCAAGCACTGACAGTTTGTGGCGGCACACATATGTGGCGTTAGTAGTATCCTCTGGGGGCATTGCTACAGTGATGGGTACGTATTGAAATAGTAGTGAAAAGAGCGGCTAGTGTGCAGAATGTGGCTCGCTTTAAAAGCGCCAGAGAAGCCAACTAGCTGATTTCTTTTAAGGCCCGCTCCAGTGTCTCAACTGTTCGATCTATATTCTGAAGTTTGTCCAGACCGAATAAGCCGATGCGAAAAGTTCTGAATTGTTCAGATTCATCACACATGAGCGGCACACCTGCTGCTATCTGCATGCCGGTACCGACGAATTTTTTACCATTATTAACATCGGCATCTTCGGTGAAACTTACCACAACCCCGGGTGCTTCAAAGCCAGGTGCTGCCACGCTGGCATACCCCTGGGACTGTAGCACTTCTCTGATGCGGTTTCCCAGCTGCTGCTGCTTATTACGTGCGTTGTCAAAACCAAGGGCTCTGGTTTCCTGCATGGTATTGTTCAGACCTACCAGCGCATCTGTGGGCATTGTAGCGTGGTATGCATGACCACCATTTTCGTAGGCTTGCATGATCTGCAACCATTTACCTAGATCACAGGCAAAGCTGGTACTTGTGGTGGTGGTAATGGCTTGCGCGGCTTGCTCGCCGAGCATAACAAGTGCGGAGCAGGGCGATGCACTCCAGCCTTTTTGTGGTGCGCTGATGAGAATATCTATGCCGCTGGATTGCATATCCAGCCACATGGCACCAGAGGCAATGCAATCTAGTACGAACATGCCACCCACAGAGTGCACTGCATCAGCAACGGATTTTAGGTAATCATCAGGCAATATAATACCGGATGCGGTTTCCACATGGGGAGCAAATACCAAGTCTGGTTTTTCCTTCACAATGGTTGCACACACTTGATCCAGATTTGGAGGAGCAAAGCAAGCCTGGTGATGTTCCGAGCTGGGTTTGGCCTTCAGTACCGTACTGCTTGAGGGAATGTTCCCCATCTCGAAAATCTGGCTCCACCGGTAACTGAAGAAACCATTGCGTATGACAAGACACTTTTTGTTGCTGGCAAATTGTCTGGCCACGGCTTCCATGCCATAAGTACCCCCACCCGGCACGATAATGGCTGCCTGGGCTGAGTAAACTTCTTTTAAAGTAGAAGATATACTGTTCATCACACCCTGAAAGGATTGAGACATGTGATTCAATGAACGGTCAGTGAATACCACTGAATATTCCAGTAGTCCTTCCGGGTCTGGGTTGGGTAGTAAACCAGGCATGTATATAACTCTATTTAGAATGAAGATAGATAATTTCGTTAATTATCATCCAGATTGTAGAAATAGAAAAGTGGTAAACTAAAATTCATTTACGACCTAATCCAGTGCGGAACGCAGTGACTCTGCTTGTTCTACAGCTTCGAGGTAAGCATTTGCGAGGCTCGAAGAATCGGTGGTGTTGGAGATATCTACGCCTTTTTCGTAGTGGATAACCAGCCGTAGTAGTGTGCCTAGCGGGCCCAGGTAATCTATCAGAGCATCCTTTACATCCTGAGCCAGGGGCAGCGTTGTAAGTATCTCATCCATTGGCTTGTCCAGAAGGGCATCCAAAACGGAAAACAAACCCACGGTAAAATATTCATCGGGAGCGTATGTTGTCTGTGTGCCAGCGAGAATTTGGCACATATTTGCTCTTACCAATGCGAGCAACAGAATTTCAGAAGTTTTATTTTCACCCAGTTTGGACATCAGTGATAAAGTCGTCCATTGCTTTATGGTGTCGATTCCGGCCATAGCAATGGCATGTTTTATGGAACTGATATTTTTATCTACTCCAAAAAAAGCGGAGTTGATGTGTCGAAGAAGCTTGTAGGCAAGCGAGGCATCCTGTGCAATTAGTATGTCCAGTTCGTCGAGTTCGATTTCCGGGTCTTGTAATTTTGACATCAAGTTCAGCATCAACATTCGGTTTCCGCTTAGCCGCTTACCCTTAACCACTTCGGGTTTACAAAAAAAGTAGCCCTGGTAGTAATCGAATCCGATGGCTTTGCAAAATTCAAATTCGTCCTTCGTTTCCACTTTTTCGGCTAGCAGTTTTACATTAAAAGGACGTACCTTGTTAACTTGCTCTTCAAGCCTGGCAGTACCCAGGTGCATGACATCAAATTTTACGATTTGCGCCAGCTCCAGCATAAATTCCAGTTCCGGCTTGTATATAAAATCGTCCAGTGCCAGGGTGTATCCGTCGTTATAAAGTTCATTGAGTCTGTCAATAAGCGCATCATCAGGTACTACATCCTCTAGTATTTCCAGGACGAGCCTATCTTTCAGGTGAGGCGTAAGTATGTTGCCAGTAAGGAACTGATAGGTCATATTTATGTAGGCAGGGCGCGCGCCAACAATCTTCTCGAGGCCAATATCAATGATTGCACTGGTCAGGACTTCGGCTGTAGCTGCTTCACCATCGATGAAAGTTGCTTGGTTTTTTTCGTCAGAACGAAACAGAAGCTCATAGGCATGAAGCTTCATTTGTGAATCAAATATGGGCTGTCTGGCAAGGTATATGGCAGGTAATTGAGGGTTGCTAGAATCTGACATGGTGGTTGCGCAGTTTTCGCCATCCGGGAGTATGTTAATCTATCTTGGGTTAGTGTGAGGATTCATGTGACCCGCTATGTTCAGTGTAGACCATAATTACACATATTTTTGACAGTGAGTCCTTGTGGATGATGGAGAATTGATGGTTTTTCTCCAGGCGGGTTCCGCGTCCTGCTTGCACCTTTAATCCAGTGCTGACTCGACCAAGTCTAATGCTGAATCTAATGCCTGAAGGCTGTTATGGGTGGCACTTGTAGCGCTGATTTTGGCGCGGATATAGGCAATGCGATCTTCGGTACCAGGATGAGTCTCAAAAAAAGATTTCCACGCATCTTTATGCTGATTTTGGCGCATTGTTACAAAAAATTCATCTGCGCCATTTAAATGACCATAGTGCTTTAACAAGATCAAAACGGCTTCTGCATCTGATTCGCGTTCCATGTCACGACCGAAGCTGAGTAGGGTCAGAAATCCGGTGTGGCCGAATATGTTATACAAAGTTCCGGAATTGCCGCTGCCAGTAACGAGTTGCAGCAAGAACTGAAACAGTGCACCTCGCCCGAGCGCTTGTATTGGATGTCGGAATTTTATATGGGCAATTTCATGTGCGAGTACCATGGCAAGCGCATTTTCTGAATGCAATGTTTTCAGCAGCCCTGTACTTACGAATATATGTCCACCGAGGGTTGCAAATGCATTCGGCGTACCCGATTCGAGCAAATGTACTTTTAGGGAAATATCAGCGGGAAGCTTCATGCTTTTGCTGAGCCGCTCAGATAAACTGTTTAGTGCCTGTTCTGCATTGGCTGCGGCCGAATTATTCTCTGTATCTTTAGATTTTGGCATTACCTCAATCCACTGAGTGATGCTTTGCTCCCATCTGAATGGCGTTCGTGGTGCGATGATCTGGGCTATAAAGCTAAGTAAAACTATCAGTGCTACGATACTGGACACGACGGCCAGCAGCAGCATGATAACTTCTACAAGCAGGTTCTCCTGGGATGTATTGATGCCTTCAGGTATTTTTGGGTTTAAGCGTGGGCGCATGGCAAGGTCTGTGCTTGTTCAGCACCTCGGAGTGAGTGCTGTTCCGTAGGCTAATACTTCAACGGAACCGAGGCCTTTACCCGCATTTCCGGAAATCCTGCTAGTTTCAAATTTGGTATTAATAATAGCCAGGGCGCCGAGTTCTTCAGCATTTTCCTGCATGCGTAGCAGTGCCTCTCGGCGTGCTCGATCCAGTAAACTTTCGTAAGCTGTTAGACGGCCACCGACCAAACTTTTTAGGCCGGCAGCAACGACCTTAAAATAGTCAACGGAGATGACCACATTACCCGTTACCATGCCTGAGTCATGAGAGATAAATTCAGGGGCAGGTAATTTTTCATTGGTTATTAAAATATGCCGGTATCGGTCTTCGCGAGAGATAATGCTTTTATAGTGCTTACTCTCAGCGCGACGACCAAAAATAAAACCGAGCACCATTAGTGTAACGAATATACCGAGCTGTATGAGTGATTCCATTGCGCTATTACCTGTCGTTTAGTCGCACTGCTGTGCCGTAAGCGAGAATTTCAGATGCGCCGGCTGCAATGGCCGAAGTGGAAAAACGTACATTGATTATTGCATTCGCGCCGATTGCCTGGGCCTGCACAATCATACGGTCTACAGCTTCCTGCCGTGATTCCTGCAATAATTCTGTATAACCTTGGAGCTCACCACCAAAAATATTTTTTAGTCCTGCCATTAAATCCTTGCCAGCGTGTTTGGCTCTGACGGTGCTGCCCTGCACCAGTCCCAAGTGATCTGTTATGCGTTTTCCGGGTATGACTTCTATATTGCTGATTAGCATATGGCCTCCGTTTAAGTATCCATTTACAATTTTTGCCAATAAGCATTCTTTCAAAATGCTGGCTTATCTAGCGTACAATGAACGTCGATTAGCGCTCATAATAATCGGAGAATATCCGAATAAATTTATCGAGTTGCTTTTTCTCCAGCTGGTTAATGCCAGCTGCTGCTTTTCGGCCGCCACCAGTGGGGAATTGTCGGCATATTTCATCGGCTCCGCTGCGATTGGCCAGGGGTGCACGGATACTGACTAAAAAATCTCCGTCAGCACGTTCGGTGATTATGGCATGACCCCGCTCCGGATATTTGTTGGCGAGATCATTTCCAAATACACCGCTTACACGCCTTGCCCAGGCTTTGTCCGGTAGCATAAACACAGCGATATGCATTTTCTCAACATATGGAGATAGCTTATCTGCCGCGGACATATCTTGTTGGTACCCCGTTTCTAATTGGAGAAAGGTGGAGCGGTCTTCATCGATAAAATCCAGCGGGTCAGTGAACTTAACCAGTTTGGTGAACAGTTGGTCAGGCTTGAAATGTAGATCTTCTATTGAGGAACCATAGCCATTGTAGTTGAGATAGATTCCTAGTTGCTTAAGCTCTGCCAGGCGCGGTGCATTTTCCAGTCTGGATGCGAGTTGCTCCGCTGCACTGGAGAGGTTGTCACCAAATGCACCCACTATAGCCCACTCTCGAAACTGTCCATTCAGGTGCTGGTCAACCAGGATGCTGGTACATATTTCTGGTTCAGTATTAATCAAAGTGCTGAGATTGTCATGTACTGGAATCTCACCGGGAAAATGGTGATCCACGTAAAAAACCTGTGCGCCGGACTTAAGAGCCTGGAGTAGCCCTTGCTGGTTTTTGTCCATTGATATATCTAGTACAGTAATTTTATCATTGGCTTGCGCAGTGATTTTTTCCAGTAGTGCAATGTTTCGCTTAACACCGGTTATCAATGTGGAAGTTTCTGGCTTGGCAAGACGTAGCTGTGTGAGAGCACAAAGGCCATCTGCATCACCGTTGAATATGTCGTAGATCAAAATGGATCCTCCTGAAAGCTTGGGGATATGAGTAAAAGCTCTGGCCCTGGGCGGATGAATATTGCCCAAACGCACATTATCCCTGTGATGCTGAATCGCTGGGTGTAGCATATCACCGTCGCTGATCAATTGATGGTTGGGCAGGTTAAACTGTGTGCAGGTCGGCACAATGTATTTGTTTTTATTTCACCAGATGAGTTCAGATCAGGTTTGCTGTTGCGAGGCTATGTTTATATACAGTGCTGGACAGATATACAGTATTGTATTAGGATTTGAACTCGCAAACAAAATGGACGTTAAGGTGAACATGTCGTCAATTCAACAATCGGTTATTGTGCAGACAGCAGTACAACAAAAAGCAGTACAACAAAAAGCCAAACAAGCAAAGCCAACAGTAAAACAAAAGTTTTTAAATAAATTAGGGCGCAGGCAAAATGTTAAAGTGCGTGCCCATCATACCTTTGTTTCATACTCGGCAGACAGAAAGCCCGAAAGTGCTTTTCGTGCTAACTCAAATACAAAACCCGGGTCGGGACGCGTGGCAGTATCTAAGGTTGCCAGCAGTGTATTCAGCCTGTTTAGCTCTCATGAATTAAGTCAGCGTTTGCATTGTTCTCCAGCCAACGTTGAGCGGGAACTGCGAGAACGCGGTGTGCCTTATCACAAAAACTCCGGTGGTCTGCTATGGGAGATATGTGCAGACGCTTGCTGAGTGATGTCTTTGCTGGGCGATGTTTTTTGCTCAGAGGTACTTTTTTAGCTCATCTGCGTTTTCCATATATAGTGCGTAGTTATGCACTACGGCTTCATTTATATCCTTTTGAATCCTGGCGATATCCAGCTGTTCTCTAACCCATTGATGCTCTGCCCAGTTTAAGCCACCTGTTTTGACAACTTTCATTTCGGAGAAGCCTATACCTGCCGTATCGCTGATTGCTTTGAACACATCTGTGAGGCTGGGTTCGCTAGTGTTGTCATCTTCGGCGTCTTCTGAAAGGGCGCTTAAACCTTCTGAATATTCACTTTGTAGATCCCGGGTTTTTTGCATGACGCTGATAAAAGTTATTACCTGTCTTTTCTTTAATTTACCATTCGATGGTGGTGAATAACGGTCTGACTCGGCCTGCTCTGCATAATCGGCATTTTTCTGCATGCCCGAAAACATACCTGTAATCGGTGAATTGTCGTTTGATGAATCGTTGTTGTACTGATAGCTGTCTTCAAAGGAAGTGTTCATTGATGAGCCCACAGAACCGCCGATGATAGCGCCGCCTAGCACGGCCCCAACAATTAAGGTCGCAATAAACATACAAATTACTGAGACGATATAGTGCTTAGTTCTACTCTCGTCGGGAATGGACAGGGCTAAAGGTATTACCTGATAAAGAAGCACAGCCGAATAAATACCAAGGCCGACCGAAATAAGCCAACCTAGCCAGGGTAGAACCCCAACAACATGACCAATCAGCATCGGAATGACAGTGAGTGAAACAGCGGCAAAGGCGCGATTAAATTCTGCTTTGCCACCAAACTGACCAGCAAAAAAATTGATGATGAGCGCACTCATGCCTATGGACACGGACATCATAACTACTGACAGTATGAGTCTTGTGATGATGCCGATGCCATTTGCGAAAATAGAGGCCAGTAACAAGCCGGCTATTGCGCTGGCAATAATCAGCGGTAGAGTCAGCTTTATAGCAGTATCTTGCCAGGTGATATCTTTCGATAGGTAGTCATCCCAACTGGTTTTTGGATTTAGCAGTGCATTTTTTACAAGTTCGATAGTTTCTGTTGGATTGAACATGACATACATCCTTACTGGTTGAAGTGGAAGGATGGGTGTGCAGTTAAAATTAGTCAATATGCCTTAGGAAACTTAGTTCGAAAATCCCCATGTCATTAATGCACGTTTATGGGTACCATCTGCCCATCACAGATGACTTTAGGGAGTGAGTATAGATGTCAAATAATCAGAAATTTTATATCAACGGTGAATGGGTAGACCCCATTGGTAAGCAAACTCTGGATGTTATTAATCCTGCAACTGAAGAGTCTTTTGCAACCATTGCCATGGGCAATGCTGAAGACCTGGATCGTGCGGTTCAAGCTGCAAAAGTTGCCTTTGAGACATTTTCGTTAACTTCCAAGGAAGAGCGAGCGGCATTGCTTGGCAAGATTGTTGAGGTATACAAGTCTCGAATGGCTGATATGGCAACTGCAGTTTCCCAGGAGATGGGTGCGCCTATGGGTCTGGCGAGTGCAGCACAGGTGCCAGCTGGCATGGGGCATTTAATGTACGCTGCGGGTGCATTGGCTACATTTCCCTTTGAAGAGGATGCTGGGAGTGCGCATATAGTGCGCGAACCCATTGGTGTTTGTGGATTGATTACTCCCTGGAACTGGCCGTTAAATCAAATTGCTGCGAAAGTGGGGCCGGCCATTGCGGCTGGTTGCACCATGGTCCTCAAACCCTCGGAAATAGCGCCAATTAATGCGATTATTTTTGCGGAAGTTATGCATGAAGCGGGCGTGCCCGCTGGTGTATTTAACCTGGTTAATGGCGACGGGCCTTCTGTGGGCGTGGCTATGTCCTCTCATCCTGACATTGACATGATGTCTTTTACTGGTTCGACTCGGGCCGGCATTTCAGTGGTTAAAGAAGCCGCTGAAACAGTTAAACGTGTTGCCCAGGAGCTGGGTGGTAAATCACCAAATATCATTCTGGATGATGCTGATTTTGCGGCAAGTGTCGCACGAGACACATTTGGCGTTTGCATGAATACCGGGCAATCGTGTAATGCACCTACTCGCATGTTGGTTCCTGAAGCGCGAATGGATGAAGCCGCGGCTATAGCCTCTGCTGCTGCACAAAAGATTCAAGTGGGTGATCCGACGAGTAGTAAAACCCAAATTGGTCCTTTGGTATCAGAAATGCAATTTGATAAAGTTCAAGCGCTTATCCAAAAAGGCATCGACGAGGGCGCCAAGTTGGAAACTGGTGGTACGGGCAGGCCAGATGGTTTGAATCGCGGGTATTTTGTAAAGCCTACCATTTTTTCCCACGTGACCAATGATATGAGTATTGCCCAGCAGGAAATCTTTGGGCCGGTTTTGTCACTTATCGCTTATAAGGATGAAGATGACGCAGTACGTATTGCTAACGATACCGTTTATGGTTTGTCAGCATACATAAGTTCTGGCGATCTTGATCATGCCAAAGCGATTGGCCGGCGTATTCGTGCCGGTAACGTACATTTAAATGGTGCGGGTATTGATCCAGGTGCACCGTTTGGCGGATATAAGCAGTCGGGCAATGGGCGTGAATTTGGCAAGTGGGGCATGGAGGAGTTTCTAGAAACTAAATCAATGCTGGGGTACAACGTATAAGCTGGTTTGTGCATACTGGCTCAACACTTTTGCATTATTTGTTAAAGTGTTGAGCCCTTGCATAAGTCCCGTATCGCTGTGTAAGCTCAGTTTTTGTAAAAAATCATGTAAGTAGGTGTTGCGAAAAGCGCTAGTCTTAAGCAGTGCTTCACTTTACATTTGTACATTCCACACGTCACCTTGCAGACCCTGTTCCCAGCCAGCAAATTGTTCCTTCCCACCTCTTACTTTCCAGTCTGAATCAATGGTCATTTTAGAACTGATTCCGCCACGTGGGTTGCAGATCATGACAATTCTAAAACGCTCTGGATCATAAGTTTCCATGAAATGGTCGTAAATGATATTGACCAGTCGTTCATAGGAAACAACAATGTTTCTTAGATGTGCGAAATACAGCTTCATTGATTTGAGTTCGACAATAGTATCTTTTGGATAAAAAGAAAGATAAATTTCAGCAAAGTCTGGCTGCTCCTGAACGCCTAGAAATGTGCATTCCGGTACCTTCATTTTGATCTCATAGGCGCGTTTGTCGGGGTTTGGCAGAGCTTTAAGAATACTTTTGTCTATATGCTTGTAAATTTTAACTTTTTCGCTCATGCCGAAGGATCCTGTGCTGTCATGTTGATATTGGGTGAGTAAAGTATAGGCAAACATGCGGAATAATACCGGTACATGCTCGCATTATTCATCATACTGCTTTAGTCGGGAACCTTCACAAATTTGGTATGAGTAATTTGCGTGATAAGTGGAAAATAATTCAATTTTGCTGATTCAAGGCTCAGATTTATGGCAAAACAATTTGAAACCAGAAGTCAAATTCATCAAGTAAATTTACCAAGTCCGTTAGTGCGCTTTCATTACCACTTAAGCTAATTTCTCCTGTGCTCAGCAGTGTTTGTAAGGTACGTATTTTGAGGCCAAGGTCGGCTAATGCCAGACGGGTAGTATGAACCGATGCATCTACCTCCTTTTTAGTATGCCCGGCCTGGTGATTTAACACGGCATTTTCAAGAGTAACCAGAAATTTTTCGTGTGTGTCTGTTATGTGCAGGTTCAGGGAGAGTGTACGTGCACCTGCTTTGGGCCCGTTCAAACGAACTGCCAATGCACTTAGAATTTCCTGCGCCGGTAATCCACGTAGTGCCTCCATGGAACCTGGTCGTGGTATATCAGATTCGGGTATGGGATTTCTGAGTTCAGCCGCAGCGGAAAGATAAAACCCCCGCCAAGGACCTGATTCGGCCTGATAACCTAACTGCTCCAGTGCGTTGGCTTGGAGCACCCGGGCGCTTTCGTTGTTCGGGTCGGCAAAAACCAGGTGATTGACCAGTTCCGCAACCCATCGATAATCGCCGGCATCGTAAGCCAGCTGGGCTTTTTGGATCAGTGCATCGGCGCCGCCAAGGGCATCGACATATTTACGGCCAGCGTCCTCTGGTGGTAATTTGTGCAAGTTGGCTGGATTGCCATCGAACCAACCCAGATATCTCTGGTAGACGGCTTTGGCATTGTGATTCAAGGTTCCGTAGTAGCCACGTGTATACCATTCACTGGCTAAAGTGGGAGGTAAGGTGAGTTGCTCGGCAATTTCTGTTGCTGTCAGTCCATGGTTGGCCATACGTAAAGTTTGGTCGTGTATGTACTTGTATAGGTCCCGCTGCTTGGAGAGAAACCCAGTTACCGCAATTGTTCCCCAACGGGGCCAGTGATGGCTGGCAAACAGCACATCGGTTTTGTCTGCGTAGAGCTCGATAGCTTCGTTTATATAATAGCTCCA
>JAHRWB010000187.1 GCA_019090385.1 Pseudomonadales bacterium
CCTCAAGGGTCTTGGATTTCATTATGCTAACTCATTGGCCAAAACGACCAGTCAATTTTATCACAATCACGGCCTACATCGGTTTGGCTCATTTTAGCAGTTGATCATATTTGTTCTTTACAGGTGATGGCTGACCGCTACTTAACTTTTCGATCCAAAAACGTAAAACGCTATTTCGACTTTGAGCAGGCTGAATGCTGAGCCGAGTGAAAACCAGCCTGCAAAGCTCTGGATAAGGAACAATAACTTACACCATGAAGAAAACTATTGCCGTACAAAAGGGTAATCGACAATATAGGTACACAGTGTAAAAGCGGATTCTTCATCAAGGGGCAAAGTTATGAGTGACGATCTACTAGGTCAAACCGCTATTGTAACGGGCGGCGCATCGGGAATCGGCAAAGCCACAGTGACTGCATTATTGAGTGCCGGAGCCAATGTCGCAGTACTTGATAAAGACGAAGCCGGGGCACAGGCGGTTGCAGCCCAAGATGAAAAGTCCTTTGCGCTGCCGATTAATCTGGCAAATATCAGTGAAATCCCTTCAACAGTTGCCGCGGTCATTGAGAAGTTTGGCAAGATAGACATCCTGATAAACTGTGCGGGAACACCCGGGCGATTCCAGGACTTGCTGAAAATGAAAGAAGACAACTGGGATTTTGTTTATACCGTAAACCTCAAAGCACCACTGTTTCTCATGCAGCATATCGCACAACATATGATCGACCGTGGAGAAGGGGGCAGGATCGTTAATATCAGTTCCAGTTCGGCATTTCGTGCGCAAAACTCTCCGGTGGCTTACGGTAGTGCCAAGGCAGCCTTGGTACAGCTTACTCGCAGTGCTGCTGCTGAGCTTGGTCCGCACAACATCAATGTCAATGCGGTAGCGCCTGGAGTCACCGCGACCGGCATGACCAAGGCCATGGGAGATCTCGATAAAGCTGCATCCAGTGGACCACTGGAAAACTTGTTTCACCGCGTATCGCAACCAGAAGATGTTGCCGCAGCTGTTCTCTTTCTATGTCAGCCAAGCAGTAGACAAATCACGGGGCAAACAATTCATACCAGCGCTGGGGCGGTTGTGTAATTCCAGTTCATTCTTAAGAGCGATGCAAAGGCTTTAGCCTATCTCGCAAATTTATCATAATAAAATTACCATATCAGGCTGACAATTGGGTATTCAATGCGCGATCTACTAGACTGTCGTTATCATTCGGGCGCTTTATTCTGCAAGATTCCGTCCAGAGAAGTTATCTGACGTTTGCGCCAGGCAATTTCCTGTTCTAATTTTTGTTTGGCAGGTTCTTCCACTTTCGACAACTCCTTTTGATATTCTTCAATCTCCAGCTCCAGTACATCGCGTTGATTCTGGAAATTCTCTAAACGAGAGGCAAAATTGGCTTTATCAAACATCATGTCTTCAGGTTGTCCAGCTTCGATATCCAGATCATGGCCTTTATCGGGTGGCAGTATGCGAGCATCCGGGTTTAACTGTCGCTGGTTCATTTGAGTAGGTGATGCTACTTCGATGCCTGCATTGTGCAATCGATCCAGCACACTGGCTCTCAGCTCTGTGCGTTTGCTAATAAGTCGTTCAACATCATCCAGAAAGCCATATATCCGGTAACTCACAGCATGATTTCCCAATTCTGTGATTCTGACAAAGGGCTCGGTCAACTCAGTATCGACAGCGGCCTCCTTAAGCAACGTAGAGATACGGCGTCGATAAATGTCGTAACCAAGTGATACCGCACAAGAGATCAATGTACCGGAACTACGCACCACTCGAACAGGGTGCGTAATGACAAAAAGATTGGGCAACGTGACGAGATCACGATCTTCAGTCTGAATTTCGGTATGCAGAAGCCCTTTTTCTGTCACGCGTCCAAAATGGGCATCCAGCTGAATAAAATCGCCACTACGAAAGCTGTTTATTGCCCGTAACATCAACCCTGCCATCGCATTTGAAACAAACGTTGTTGAGGAAAGACCAATAACTGCGGTGATAACCAAGCCAAACAGGCCTAATAATTGCCCTCGTGTCGCATCTACAAAAGGTAGGACCAGAATCACCGCCACAAAACCTACTATCACGGTGAGTATCTGCCCGATTTGACGACCAAGCCGGGTTGCTGCACGATCCGGATACATATAGCGCACCAGACTTAAAGCCATATAGATGAAAACAAGCGTAATGCCAGCAGGAATAATCCAGTCAAATAATATTGGTTTCAATTGGTTAATAAACATATCCATGATATATCTCCTCGATCTATCCAACAGATTGGCGAGAGTGAAACGAATAGCAATTCCAGTAAATTATATTTTACACTTCGCAGAACCAATGCACTCGAGACCACTCCTAAGTGCGCTATGCAAACGCTTGACCTAACAATTACATCGGGAGATCTAAATGACAACCAGACGCAGTCTTATAAAACTCACTGGGTTGGCAGGGCTTACTACCGGACTCCATTATAATCCAAGCCTTGCCAAGCGTGCTTTTGGCACACCCATACTATCAGAATTAGTCGCTTCAGCTTTGAAAAAGTCTCCACTAGTTTACCTCACGCCCATACGTTCCGATGGTAGAGAGAGCAGTTGTCAATCTGAGGTCTGGTTTGTGTGGGATGACAATGATTTACTGATTGTTACTGCCTCAAAGTCCTGGCGGGCAAGGGCTATAACTAACGGACTCAGCCGCACTCGGATGTGGGTGGGAGATGAAGGAGTATGGAGTGACAACCAAGGGGCTTACCGAAACCTACCCGGATTCTATGCCGAAGCGTCCATTGACAAAAGCGCTAGAGGGCATGCTCAGGTCTTAAAAGCTATGGGTGATAAGTATTACGTGCAATGGCTGGTATGGCAATCAAGATTTGAAAATGGCCTGGCTGATGGCACACGGGTATTACTGCGTTACCGACCGGCCGCGGAGTTTACCTCACTCAATTGAATAACCGCTGGCCGGTTTGGCAGAGATACTTCCGGGCGTAATTAACAAAAACAATGCCGGAACGATAAAGAGTGTAACCACAGTTGAAATCAGCATGCCACCAATAATGACTAGTCCAAGGGGAGTCCACATACTGCTATTCTGCATCGTCAATGGTAGTAGTCCAACAATTGTCGTTAAAGTTGTCAACACGATGGGAGTCAGTCGTGTCCGTGCAGCACTGGCTATCGCTTCACGAATTTCAGCGCCTTTTTCCACCAGTTGGTTGGCACTGTCAACCAGGATAATGGAATTATTAACTACTATTCCCATCAAGCTGGTTAAACCCACAAAAGCCATAACGGAAAATGAATACCCAAATGCCAATAAAGCCAGAATAGCACCTGAGAAAGCAAACGGGATCGAGGCAAATACGATGGCAGGTTGTACAAAAGAGCGAAATTGCAAAACCAATACCGCAAATATACCCAGCAGGGAAATCAGCAAAGCCTGAAGCAAACCTGAAAATGAATCGTCTCTTGATTTCTGCTCACCACCAATGCGATAACTGATATTTGGCGGAAGTTGAAGCTTCTCAAGCTCTACCATAATCTGAGCCATCACATCCGCCGTCAAAAAACTGGGTAGAGTATCCGATGTAATGGATGCGCTGCGCTCCAGATAATAGTGTTGCAACTGTGAAGGTACTGATTGTAACTCGATCGAAACCAATTGCTGCAGAGGCACATATACACCATCATCAGACAGTACCAATAGTTCCTTAATGTTATCAATATTTGGTGTCCTGGCACTGTCTATACGAATCATAATGTCATAGTCATCGCCATTCTGGTCGCGATAGCGGCCAATACCGCTGCCCATAAGACTGGTTCGGACGAGATCGTCAATGCTGCCAAGAGATACATTCAATAATGCTGCCTTATCTCGCTGGATATTAATCTTCAAGTCCAGTTTCGGACGACCCATTGGATTATCCACGTTAACGGTACCCTGCGTTCGGAGCACCAGTTGTTCTACCTCAGCCGCCGCCTGTTGTAACAAACTTATATCATCCCCCAATACGCGTATCACAATGGGCGCGTTTACCGGTGGACCCTGGCGGAACTCCTTCACTGATATCTTGGCACCAGCAGTTTGGGAAAAATCATCTCGAAAATTGCTGACCAGCTGGTTTACCTCGGCTCTACTAAGTTCATTCAGAATGATGAACAGTTGTGCTTTATTGGCCGCTTCACCATTCGGAAACTCGTTGTAGTATACGCTGGGGTTCTCTCTGCCAATATTAACTGCCACGGACCTGACCTGTGGGTAGGAGCGAACCTGCATATCAATCCCGGTTGCCAATTCCTGGGTAGCATAAAAACTGCTACTCTCAGGCAACTCTATATCCATCAACAGCAAAGGTTTCTCAGATTTGGGAAACAGGCTAACACCGACCTTTTGAAATAAGGACAAACTACCGACAAACAGAATCATGGAAATAGTAATAACCCAGCCTGGGTGTTTGAGTGCTGAATCCAATGCAGACCGATAATATTTGTGAGACAAACTTTCCAGTAAACCCTGAATAAAATTTCGCCCGCCACTGGCCTGAACAGAAAGAACTGGCTTGAAAATCCTGCTTGCCATCAACGGGGTCAGCGTTATAGCAATGAAAAAAGATGCTACCAGAACCAGCACAACGGTTACCGGCATTGAGCGCATAAAACTACCTGTACTGTTAGGTGTCATCAGCATCGGAAAAAAAGCAAGAATTGTGGTAGCCGTGCCACTCGCAATAGCCCATGCAACCTGAGCAGTTCCATTAGTTGCAGCATCTACAGATTGTTGACCTGCTTTAAGTTTCTGCCCAATGGACTCTGTAACGACAATGGCATTGTCAACTAATAAGCCCAGAGCAATTACCAAACCTACGATCGACATTTGTTGTAAACCAAAGCCCAGAAAATCCAAACCGCCAATTCCAATCAGCATGGATATCGGAATGACCAGAAGCACTATGCTGGCAGAACGCATACCCAATGCCAGAAATATTATGAGCCCCACCAATACCAGGCCCTGCAGAAGATTGATAAAAAAACCGTTAACCTGTCGCGCAACACTTACTGACTGATCAAAAATAATCTCTGTTTTTATATTCTCTGGCAGTCCCTTGTTGTAGTTATCAAGCACCTCCTTTAATGACTCAAGCACGGTAAATATATTGGTTTTTTCGCGTTGCTCTACCACAATAAATACACTTCGCTTACCATTGTACAAACCGAGGTATGAGGGTTCTGCATCAACCAGCGCCACTTTTGCGACATTCTCTACATGTACTACTTTCCCGTCCGGCAGTTTGATTACTGTCCGTCTAATTTCATCCAAAGATTGATAGTCACCACTGGTTTTTACCGAAAAGCGCTTTTTCCCAGCATCAATAAACCCACCGGGGACATTCGCTGCCGCACCCATTAGGCTACTTTTAAACGCCGGCAAACCTAATCCCAGTTCTCGCATAATTGCGATATCGGCAACAATTTGTACCTGTTGATCCGGATAGGCCAAGGCCTCAGCCCGCTTGACCCCGGCAACTCGGGTGAAGCCTTTTTCCAGGCGCGCAGCCTGATAACGCAATTCCCGATAACTTGCCGTATCGGAAAGCAAAGCAACCTGCAAAACATTCACATCTGTGGGTGAAGCTTGTTTGATGTCTACACTATGAATCTCGCTCGGTAGCTCCGGCCTAACCTTGGCCATTGCCTGAACGACGTCATCGTATTTATCGTCGGGCGCAACACCGTAGTCAAACTCGATCTCCACAATCGTGACACCATCCATAATGATGGTTTCAACATTCTTAATGTCTTCTAGCTCGTTAATTTCCTCTTCTATAGGATCTGTAACCAATTTTTCCATATCCAGCGGACTGGTACCGGGATAACTCACAGTAATAATTACAAGCGGGAAATCAAACTGGGGATCTTCAGATCGTGGCATGGTCTGAAAGGACAAAATTCCTAACAAGGTCAATAGGGCGATAATGATCAGCGTGAACTGATGGTTTTTAATGGCTTGTCCAGGTAATTTCATCGCAGGACCTCTTTAGGTTTCGTCAACAATAGTCACCGCCGAACCATGTCTTAGATACGACGCACCAGACTTTATAACCTTATCCGTACTACTTAACGTACCTCGAACAACCACCTCATCCTGCAGGAAATCAAGAACTTCAACAGACACCGCTTTCACCGTAGCGCTTTTTTTATTAATGACAAACAGTGTAGCTACCCCGTTATCTACTCTGTTTATAGCTTCTATCGGCACATAATACTGAAGCTCTTGAGAGGCAGGCATAATTTCAACTCGGGCAATCAATCCAGAGCGGAGAGAGAGTCCCTGAGCATCAATCATGACCTCAACCTCGAATGTTCCAACGCCCGAATCAGTACCAAGCGCGACTTCAGACACCGAACCCGAAAACTGTATATCCGGATAGGCATCCATAACAATCTTGGCAGAATCACCCACCGCTACCTTGACGATATCTTTATCAATCAAGCCTATTCTTACAACCGAACCCTGCCTGCTCGCAGCAATCAGAAAAACTGGTTGCCCTGACTGAATCAACTCATCCGATTCCACATAACGCTTCAGGATATGCCCCTCTGCGGGCGCTCTAATCACAGACAGCTTGCGGTTGAAATTTGCTATCTGCAGCTCCGCCGCCGTATTATCGTTAGCAGTCTGGGCATCCTGTTTCACCTGCAAAGACACAAGCAAGTTATCAAACAACCGGCTAAATCGTTCCAAATCCATAGCCGCCTTCTCATGGTTAGAAGCCGCTCGTTTCTGCCGAGCATCTATTTCTTCCAGATCCAATGTTGCTAAAATTTGACCTGCTCTAACCGTATCACCCTCTTCGACCCCAATGTGTTGAATCAATCCGCTCGTTTTAAACGACAACCGACTTTCTACCTTATTACTAACCCGCCCACTATTTTTGATTGGCTGGCTACGCCGCTCATATTTAACCGGGACAACAGTCACCGCTATATTATCCCTGTAATCTGCTGCCAGACAGGTTACAGGGAAACAGCACAACAGCAGCATCAACATCAGAATAGCGGGTAATTTCAAGCTAGGATTGTTCATTAGGCTCTCGGTGTTCTCAACATTGAAAAACGATGATGTTGGCACCGTACACATTAATGTTGCCATTGTCAACTTAACAGTATATGATCGCCTTATGAGCAATTCACTCGGCGCTAAAAGTAAGAGCGCGGTAAGTTCCCTACCGCCAAAACCCTATCATCACGGTGATCTACAGCACGAACTTCTTTGTGCCGCACGCACTCTGCTTGAAGAAAATAACATTGCGTCATTAAGCCTCAGGGCGGTGGCCAAAAAAGTAGGAGTAAGTCATACCGCTCCCTATCGTCACTTTAAAGACAAAGAAAGCCTTCTGGCTGGCATTGCAATCGAGGGTTTTATTGAGCTAACCGCGCAATTAACCCAAGCCGCGGCTCTACACCCCGATGACCCCGCCGCGCAGTTGCTAGAAGCCGGACAGCGCTACGTACAACTGGTATTGGATAATCCGCAATGCGTGCAATTAATGTTTGGTGGTATCCTGCCTTGCGATGATACCTACCCAAAACTGCAGGAATATGGTGACGGTGCTTTCGCCGCAGTGAAAGGAATTATCGAAAAAGGACAAACTCAAGGCGTATTCAGAAAGGGTGATATAGAATTGATGGCGCTGACCGCCTGGTCTGGAATTCATGGATTATCACTCTTATTTATCAGTGGTAGCCTTAACAATGCTGTTTCCTCAACCCTCGAAGTCCACCCACTCACAACTGCTGTTACCGCTCTAATGATGAACGGTCTAAAGTCAGGCTAGTTCATACTGCAAAAATAACTATATAATAAGGTCAGCGCTATGAAATTCGTTGTCAACATTTACTGCTCATTTATCTTGATCCTCGGATGTACGCTTTTTATAAATGCCTGTAGTAAATCCAGTACTGGACAGAATTCACCGACTAACAATAATCCCTCAATGCGTGCTGATCGAATTTTTGTTGGCGAGCACATTTTAACCCTGGATGACAAATACCCAGATGCCAGCGCCCTGGCCATTCGAAATGGAAAAATTCTCTGGGTGGGAAACCGCGCCGATATTATAGAATGGCAAACAGATGAAACGGTCATTACAGAACTCGGAGAGCACGCATTATTACCAGGTTTTATTGACGCGCACGGGCATCTATCTTTTGCAGCCAAAACGATTAATTTTGCCAATGTAGCGTCCCCCCCTGTCGGCCCGGTTAGTACAATAAAATCCATGCAAAATGTACTTAAACAGTATATTGCACAGCGCAGTTTCACTAATGAGGAGTGGATCATTGGGATGGGCTACGATGACTCCCTGCTGGAAGAAAAGCGTCACCCAAATCGAGATGACCTGGACGCAGTAATCCTGGAGCGCCCCCTGGCACTGATTCATGTGTCAGGCCACCTGGTAGTGCTTAATTCCCTAGCACTGAAAAAAATAGGCATCAATGCACAATCTATTAATCCAGAAGGCGGTGTCATTCGACGCCGTCCGAGTAGCACAACACCGAACGGCATTCTGGAAGAAACGGCGGCTCGCTCAGTGCAGGCACATATGTTCGCCCCTTCCAAACATCCTGCCCAGGATCTGAAAAAGACACTGGAAACCTATGCGTCCTATGGAATTACTACCGTGCAAGATGGCGCAAGTTCACTATCCGCCTATCAAATGTATACCGCCCTTGCTGATAAAGAACCCTTTAAACTTGATGTAGTAGTCTATCCCTTGGCAAATGACAATAATTTTGAATTGCCCGATACTCTGGACGTCAATACCTATGTTAATCGACTCAAGTTCGGGGGAGTGAAACTGGTTCTGGATGGTTCTCCCCAGGGTAAAACCGCATATCTCACAGAACCCTACCTAATTCCACCTACAGGAAAACCATCAAACTACCGCGGCTATCCAACGCTGGACCAAGCAACAGTTAATGCCAGAATTAAAAAATACCTAAGTAAAAATATACAGATTTTAGCCCATGCAAATGGAGACGCAGCGGCAGATATGTTGGTTGATGCACTCGCCAAGACAGAAAAAAAGATATCGCTAGGAGATCATCGCACCGTAATGATACATGCCCAGACTGTAAGGGAGGATCAGCTCGACTTGATTAAGATGCTAAGCATCATTCCCTCCTACTTTTCTGCGCACAGTTATTATTGGGGTGACTGGCACCGTGACTCAGTATTGGGCAAATCAAGGGCATCAAGAATCAGCCCTGCTCGAACTACACTTGAGCGGGACATACCCTTTACCATTCACAACGATGCACCCATCGTCCCCCCCGATATCATTCGTTTAATCTGGGCAACGGTAAACCGTCAAACACGCAGCGGGAAAACGCTGGGAAAAGCCCAGAGAATAAGTGCACTAGAGGCTATCAAAGCCACCACTGCAAATGCCGCATATCAGTACTTCGAAGAAGATACCAAAGGGACATTGACGCCGGGAAAACTAGCTGACCTGGTTATTCTGTCCGACAACCCCACCCGAGTAGACGCACAGGATATAAAAAAAATCAGGGTGCTGGAAACCATTTCCCACGGCAAGGTGGTATATTCACACAGCTCAGATTGACTTAATCAGCACTAAACTTAAGCTAACGTTTGACTGACAGCACACTGAAGATGAAAGTATATTGGATGCGGACACGCTAGAGTGACCCAACAAGCACATCCGCCACACAACCGGGTATTTAATAAAGCGCCCTACATGACAGTTAAAAAACCATGCCAATAGATTTACAACGCTCGTATTCTCAAAAACTCTATGTATTCTGTTCATTGGCATTATTCGGTGCCTGCTTAGCATTCAGCACATGTTTTGCTGCTTTAGCGCAAGATCTTCCAACAGATGTGCCAGCAATCTCTGTAATCGAAGGGCTTGTCGAACAAGCCAGAAACGATGCAACACTGGGTGATTCAGAGAAAGCCGAAATTGTTGAACTATTACAACGTGCGATCATACGCAGTGCCGCCACCATCGACGAGCAAAAACAGGCAAATCGGTATGCCAAAGCCTTAACCACCTCACCCACTCAACAGGCTAAATTGGAAGCGCAAATTGCCGCTATTCCTATCGTAAAAACTGCTACCCCAAACCTCGGCACCACACTCGCTGATATTGAACTCCAGGTTACCCGTGAAGAAGTTACCCTTGTTGCACTCAGAAAGAGCCGCGCCCAAATTGAGGCTGAGATAAAAGCAGAGAAATCCTTTGATGGCCAGGATGCGCTCGAAAAAGTTCGTCAAGAAACCTACCTGGACAACCCAGCTGATGCAGATGCTAACCAAAGTAGCCATGCAAAGCATGTGCTCGCATCTGTAACCCGCTATGCCCAGCAAGCAAGCATAAATATGCTGGAACAAAAACTACTGAGTCGCGGTGCACGCCTGTCTTTATGGGAAACACAGCTCAAATTGCTACTTCGGCAAATATCTTCGGCAGAATCACGGCTTGTATTCCTGCAAGCAGCGGTAACCGAGCGTCGCCAAAGAGAAGCAACCACCGTATCGGCCCAAGCGAAGCAAACTCTTGCATCCCTGGAAGACGAATCTCCAATGATTCGCAATTTGGGTATCGATCTCGTGCAGCGAGCAGCGGAATTAGAACAGCTGATCACCCAGCATGACGCGGTTATCCGTGAAAAGAAAAAAGTAGAACGTACGGCACATCGTCTGGAGCAAAAATATTCAAGCCTCTCCGACCAGCTTGAGATCGGACACCTCGAATCATCCCCGGAATTTGGCGCTGCACTGCGTAAGCAGCGTGACCAATTAACAAGTGTAAAAAATTCCAGGCGCAATCTGGAAGCACATGAGAAAGCCCTGACCCAAAGTCGGCTTGCACAATTTCAGCTTGATGAACTGCGCTACCATACATCTCAATCTGGCGAGAATTTCACCCAAAATAACGCCGCAGATGACTCAGCCATCATCACATTAGAAAACACGCCCGCCATCCGAAAATTGTTGGAAAAACAGGCGTTGATTATGGATAAACTGTCTTCAGCCTATGCAAATTATATTGAAGATCTCAACCGCATCACGGCACAAAGCCGCGCATTAATCACACAAAGCAACCTGTACGCCAATTTGCTAGATCGCCACCTAATGTGGATGCCGAGCACAAAACCAATAGGTTTCGACATGCTCGCCTCATTTCAGCCGTCGATTGACTTGTTAGCACTCCCGGTATCCTGGTCAGACATTATAGGCAAAGCTATCGATAATGCGGCATCTCGTCCATTCGCGGCCTTGCTGGTCTGCATTATTGTTTCTCTATTGCTAGGCTATCGCAAACGACTGATCCTGGCTTTATCTGCAATGAAGGAACGCGTCGGGAAAATTAATCGGGACAAGCTATCTTTAACAATACGCGCGTTACTCTTTACGCTGATGCTGGCGCTACCAGGCCCGTTAGTGGTTTTTTCGCTGGCTGGTCTATTAGAACGACAAAGTAATTTCGCTGTCGTCTTTATTTATGGGGCAATAGTCTATCTGATTCTTGAAATATTATTGCAGAGCCTGCGTGAGAATGGTTTGTTTCACCTGCATTTTAAATCATACATCACCCGTGTAGATATACTAAAACGCAAGCTTTTTTCTCTAATGATCCTATTCATCCCGATGTTTATGTTAAATTCCTTTATAGAGGTTCATGACGATGCTGCAGTACGCGATAGTATTGGCAGGGTAGCCTTTATAGCGGCCACGCTAGTCATTGCAATATTTGTTTACCGTGTATTGAGTCCGACCCGCGGGATATTCCAGTCCGGGCGATCTGATACAGTCCATATGAACAGCTGGCGATTTCGCTACGGTGTATTTACGCTGGCCATTCTGACACCGTTGGTGGTAATCGGTTTATCAATTTACGGTTATCACTACACGGCTTTTCAACTCGAAATTCATCTACTGAAATCATTGTTGGTTGCATTAGTCGGTCTATACGTTTATCGCCTTGCAATACGGGCCGTGGCAATAAATGCCCGACGTTTAGCCCTTGAACGAGTCCGTGCCAAGCGCTCAGCAGCCCTGGCCAAGAGTGAAGATCGCGAGGCTGCAGAAGCAGCTGGTGAAGGCTTGCCCACCGAACTTGAACTGCAAGAAATTGATCTACAAACCATCAATGCTCAAACCAAGCAATTGCTTAAAGTCATGGTGTACATTGGCGTCGGGATTGCGCTATGGAATGTTTGGTCAGAACTTCTGCCCATTTTTAAAACCGCGGTTGACTTCAAATTATGGGGAATCGTGGAATCCGTTGACGGAGTAACGATTTCCAGTTCCATCACTTTATGGGATTTGCTGGTGGCTTCTGTGATATTTTCTTTTATGCTCCTGGCCGCAAAAAACGTTCCGAGTTTGTTGGAGGTGGGCTTGTTAAGCCGAATGTCTCTGGAGGCCGGTACGAGCTACGCAATTACAACAATGGTACGCTATCTCATTGTAGTTACCGGCAGTATCGTGGTTTTGCAAATGCTCGGCGCACAATGGTCAAAATTACAATGGTTGGTTGCGGCTCTGGGCGTGGGACTAGGTTTTGGCTTGCAGGAAATAGTAGCGAACTTCGTATCCGGCATTGTGCTATTGTTTGAACGGCCAATTCGCATTGGCGACACGGTGACCGTCGGCGAACAGTTTGGAACAGTCAGTAGGATTCGCATGCGCGCAACCACCATCGTGGACTGGGACCGACGCGAAATTGTTATACCCAACAAAGTTTTCATCACTGAGCGCATGGTAAACTGGACACTCACAGATCCCATAACCCGAACAGTCATCCGGGTTGGCGTAGCCTATGGCTCAGACGTAGACCTGACAGAAAAGCTTCTACTAAAAATTGCCAAGGCTAATTCCAAAGTACTCGACGACCCACCACCAGCTGCTGTCTTCCTCACTTTTGGTGACAGCAGCTTAAATTTTGAATTGCGCGTTTTCGTAAAGGGAATTCGTGATTTAATCCCGGTGCAACATGAGATAAATGTGGTGATTGATCGAGAGTTCCGCGCCAATAACATTCAAATTGCCTTCCCGCAACGCGATTTACATCTTGATTCCAAACCGTTAGAAATAAAACTACTTAACTCATCTGACGTAGATACATAACTCTTGCATTAGCTTTTAAAATCCCAAAACTATGTACAATGTTATTCACTTGATACACCCGTACCCAGCCATCAATGGTTTGTTAACGTAGATAGGGGGGTGTATAGACGCTGCCTAAACAAGAACTCATGTGGTAATCACCCCTATAATTAGTTGACCCCAAAAGTAGAAGTTTCCAGTAAAGGGATTCATATAAATTCTACCGCCAAACTCTACACCTTTTTCTATTGATATAGGGTTAGCATCTCATAGTGTATCTTGTGCGGCAGCTTCCTCCATTGCGTACCAATCACCTGGAGCTAACCCTGAGGGATCAGCGTTCTTCAGAGGATTTGCAAATACATATCCATAAGTATTCAGCCCACCATCCAACCCAATCGGA
>JAHRWB010000188.1 GCA_019090385.1 Pseudomonadales bacterium
CCTTTGTTTAATGCCACTACACCCAGCATTTTCCGCACATTATCCACCAGACTGCGTGGTTCATAGGCAAAATTATTCAGCTCCAGCTTACCCATATCCATCTTTGAGTGAGCGAGAATATCGTCAACCAGCATCAAAAGAGAGTCGGCCGATACGCGTATCGCATCCAGAAACTCCCTTTGCTGTTTATTTAATCGTGTGTCTGCAAGCAGCTCAACCATACCAACGACTCCCGTCATGGGTGTGCGAATTTCATGGCTCATACTGGCAAAAAATATTTCCTTTTGATCGGCTAGTGCTATGGCCGTTCGACGCGCATCAAGCAATTGTGCATTGCTCTGCTTGAGTTGATCCTGGACCTGCTTAGTCCTCAACTGAGAACGTACCCGGGCCGCTACAACAGGGAATTGGAAGGGTTTGGCAACAAAGTCCTGGGCACCAGCATCCAGACCTTTAACAACATTTTCGTGCAGATCTTTTGCGGAAACCAATATAACGGGCACGTCTTTCAGATTCTTATCTGCTTTAAGCCTCCGGCAGGTTTCATAGCCATCCATATCAGGCATAAAAATGTCCAACAGGATAATATCAGGCAACAGTTCTTCTGCTTTAGCCAGGCATTCCATACCGCTTGAGGCGGTATATACCGTATAGCCCTCGTCTTCCAGGTCGTATCTTAGCAACTTCACATTATCCAACACATCATCGACCACTAAAACAGTACGGTGTGCTTCGAAATTGTCATCCATTTCCTCTGTCCTCAGACAATATTGGTAGCTTACGGGCCAGTCATTTCAACCTATATTGTAGGTTGGCGCCCTTCTGGCTCGATTGTTACGAGAAGAATTCTACCGGGGATGTGCCGAGTAATATGTGCGCTTATCCCCATATCCCGCTCGAGGGAATACTCAGCTCCGGCTTCCATCGGCGGTCTCATTCGTGCTCCCGTTCATGCTGTAGCTCTCGATATGAGCGATAAGTGGCAAGATGAGACTAAAGGTGCTACCACTCCCCACTACACTTTCAACGTCTATCCAGCCACCGTGAGCAATTGCAAACTCTTCTGCAATCATCAACCCCAAACCCGCGCCAGAACTGCGCCGGGTGGCACTGTCGTCAACCTGGGAAAATTTCTGGAAAAGTAATTTCTGGTCGTCTGCTGATATACCAATGCCAGTGTCTTGCACCTGCACCCTGGCCATTTTCCCGTGGTTCGGATGTATAAAACTTTCAAGTTGAACAGTAATCGTGCCAGCATCGGTAAACTTAATGGCGTTGGCGAGCAAATTAGTTAATATTTGTTTAATCTTTATCGAATCGCCTTCGATCAGAGTGTCTTCCTGCTCACAATGGAATGCTATCGATAGTTGTTTCTCATCAATCAGGGAATAATTGAGTTCTATCACATCTTTGACTAAACATTTCAGATCAAACTCATCAAGATCGAGAATAACTTTATCGGCCTCAATTTTTGATATATCTAAAATATCATTAATCAGGCTGAGCAAATGTTGGGAATTTCTCTCCACAGTGAGCAATGCGTCATAATCCCGCTCACCCATTTTCCCGGACAGGCGCTTAATTAGACGGGCATTAAAACCAATAATTGAATTCAAGGGTGTTCACAGTTCATGAGACATTCTGGCCAGGAAATCAGTTTTTACCTGGTTGGCCTTTTTTGCTTCCGCCGAGGAAATCTCTAGAGCAGTCCGCTCAGATTTCAAATCTGACAATAACTCATTCCGCTGTTTTTCTGAGCGAAAATTAATTACCCGTATAGCCAACAAATCAAGACAGCGAAGCAACAATTTCTCTTCATCATCTACCACTGCTCGTTGATTGTAGGACACCAATACAGCAACACATTTCTTGAAATACAATATCGGCCAGGCACTAATGGAATAAAATTGAATAGCACCCACACCCACAGAAAATGAAAAATTTTTATCGTCAAACGGTCCGGCAATGATACTCGCCTGCCTGCTTTGGTAAACACGATCGACTAAGCCCGTGCCTGTCTCGGCACTGGGCTCTAGAGTAGGATCTGAACCCACTATAGCTGCCAGAACCATTTCCCCTTCCTGCTCAACATACAGCGCGGTAACTGGTGCATTTAACAAATTAGAGATATTACTCAATACTTTGTAGTAGGTAAGCGTTTCATCAATTTGATTTAATGATGCACCAAATTCTGCAAGAAATGACTCACCAACCGATACTCTATGCAGTTGCTCACTTTGATCTTCCAGCTCCTCATTTTTGAGCTTCAACTTCGCTGATAGTTTGTTTTGATCCCTGCTGGATTTGAGATATGCTGAGGTGATGCCAAGAAGCGGGATGATGTAGCTTATCGCTTTCAATCCATGTGCCACGTTGAAGGCATTGTCGTATAATTGGGATGACGCAAATACCATCCACAGTTCCGCACCCAAACTGGGTATAAGCAGCAGCAAAAGAGCCGCACCGAAGACTGAGTTGTTGCCTTTCACATACAAGGGAATAGCGATTATCTCTGTCAGCAATATTATCGATATTGCAAGCCACTCATAAGGTCGTGTTATGATCTCATCAGGAAATAGCGTTTGCGGCAAATATTCAGCACTGACAACGGCATCCATTACCAGGAATGCTGCCAATAAAAAAAATGCAGACACAAAAAAAAATGTTTTAGTTCTCAATTCTTTGGATTGCTGGCGAGACTTGAGGGTAAGCACAGCCACACCGATCAGGATGAGTGTGGCATTGAACATTCTGGTTAATGCCCAGGTAAAGGGTATCAAATCCTGATCGGCGACTTGTGTGTTCAGTAAATGCGCCGCGGCCAAAATATGAAACGCATCCATTAACCCACTACAAAGCAACACAATACCTATGAGCGGTAAAAATGTATCACGGCTTAGCCGATATTGCACAAAACACATAAAAGTGGCCATTGCAGCCATACACACCCCGGTCCACTCCAACAGCATATGAACGTAAGCGCCGTCCTGCTGGTTCGACGTATACGAAAATGAATCTTTGTCAAAAAATAATGGTAGTATGCATAGCATGCACATTGCCATGGACCAAATAACCAGTTTACTTTCGCGAGGTTTCGCCACCGGTTCCAATGCCGTCGCTGTCTGCAGTGCAACACTTGCCATATAAGTGAGGCCTAATATAATTAGCTGCCTTTAGTGTAGACGACCCAGGCCAGCGTGCAGATTAATGTAGGCCGTATTTGGATGTCATCCCTTCCTGATGCCTTTGTCAGGCGCCAAAAAAAGAAAACAGCTACTATTTGATATGAAAATTGTGTGTGCTGGCGACAGCAGCTTCGACCGGTACTTTCCGATCAATATTGATTTACCTGGTGGGATTTCCTACAACGTTGCCATGCATGCCAAAGACGCATTCCCACCTCAAGATAACATTCAATTATTGTCTGTACTGGGCGATGACAGCATCGCCAGACAACTCCGATCTAATCTGAAGGCGAAAGGCATTCAACAACACATAGAGTGTTTGCCCGGACAAAGTCCTGTCCAACACATTCACCTGAAACCATCGGGCGAATATAAATTTGGGATTTATGAAACCGGCGTGCTGAAAGATTACCGGGTTCCCGTAAGATCTCAGGACATTATCCGCTCCTCAGACCTGTTGATTATTCCCTGGTTTGAGCAAATCACACCTTTTTTTGAATCTGTCATGCAAATTGATAGCGTTGGCCTGCGCGCAGTAGACTTCTCCGATATCTCTACGAATCAGGACATCGATAGAATAGGCAAATGGATAGCAAGATTTGATATTGGATTCTTTGGTTTAATGCCAGAAGACGAAGTATTTATAAACAAAATTGCCGCACTCGCCAAATCATGCAACAAACTCATGATTGTGACACTGGCTGCCCACGGGAGCCTCGCATTTGATGGCGAGCGACAATATCAATGCCCGGCGAAAAAGGTATCCACGGTCATCGATGCCACTGGCGCAGGCGACAGTTTTGCAGCGGGTTTTCTTGCTGAATATGTTTACTCAGGTAATATCCAAAAAGCCATGGGCTGTGGCACGGAACTCGCCGCGCGCACAGTCGCTCATCTTGGAGCAACACCAAACAGTATTGCTCGGCAGGTTCTAAACCGCTCTGGTTGATTTTCAGAACCGCTCTAGTTGATTTTCAGAACCGCTCTAGTTGATTTTCAGAACCGCTCTAGGCAATTTTCAGAACCGCTCTAGGCAGTTCACAAACCCGCTCTAGGCAGTATCCGAAATAGCTTTAGCGGCCTTACAAAAAGCCATAACCGCTTCACGCAGATCCTCTGCCCTCATTCCGGGTAAACTTTCGGTAAAACAAAAGGACAAGCGAATTTGGCTGAATCCTGCCCCGGCATCTCTCAGTCTGGCATCCTCGGGATAAAATTCAGACATTGGTACCACTACCACGCCATACTCTGATACCAATTGAGACACCAAAGCTTCATCCGTGCGCACACGTTTATTCAGAAAAGTGAAAACTGAAAAAAACCCTGCCCCTGGAACAGTCCAGGAAAACTGCTCTGGATAGGCACCTAATTCTGCCTGCAAGCAATCAAGCAAAATTTGTCTGTTCTCACGATAGACACTCAACTTGGTATCGGCCACAGACCATAAACTTTTTCTAGGGTTGAGTTGCTCATCGTGCAGTAATGCTTCAAAACTACGCAATGACTCAGGGTTCTGAAATAAAATATCTGCACTGGATTCAGTGAGCAGTAATGATGAGATGGGTACGGATTCACCTTCGTCTATGGCAATGTGCGCATCAGAATAAATAAAACCTACCCGGGGTCCAGGAAACCCAATTTTTGAACCCGTAAACAAATGCACTGTTTGTCGAGGATCCATAGCAATAAAGGGTTCAGGACGTTGCTCCGACGCTGTGTAACTTATATACAGGTACGGTGCATCTTCAAGAATTAGCAGTTTTTCCTGCCGAGCGATATCCAGTATTTCCTCTCGCCGCGCGGCGCTAAAAGAAATACCCGCAGGGTTATGTCCATCTGGAACGGTGTAGTATAAAGGCATTAAATACCCTGCATTTCGCGCTTTGTGTATCTGCGCTAAAAACTGATCAGGTAAGGGGCCCTGCTCATCCATATCCACACTAAAAATTCGTGACGACTGCTTGAGTGTTGCCCGGGCCAAAAACCCGGCATAGGTGGGAGCATCCGTCAAATAGGCAAGCGGCTGGTCGGCACGCTCAAACAACGAGCAAACCAGGCTGATTCCGCCCGTAGCACCAACGGTGGGAATCAAGCTATCTGCATCTATTTTGAAACCCCAGTCAGCGCCGTAGACGCTGGCAAACATCTGTCTAGGTGCCTTTGGACCCAGCGTATCCGTGTATGCAAATGCCTCACGTAAAAACTCCGGCGTTGCCGATGTATCGTTCATACCCTCTGCCCGAGCGAGCTTGTCATAATACGCCTGTTTATGCACAAGAAAACTCTGGGGATCCGTCACTTCGGGGTGCGGATACCCAGCCCCTAAATGGTGTATTTTCAATCCTTTTTTTTCTGCAATCTCACGTAAATCCGGCAGTGCAGCAGCCATTCGTCGCGTAACAGAAACAGCTTGTTGCTTCAAGTTTCCTGCAATCAGTGCGTTCTCATCCTTCATCAACTTTTACCTTAATTAATTCAACTGCTACCTGGGTTTATTGGAATACCAAAATTTAGTCGTACACCTGTTTTAACCGTATCAATCCTTTCTAGCTACTCAAGCCATACAAAAGCAGCACTACACGGTTCCGGCATCTGCTGATGTAGGTTGAACCAACACCCAGGGCTTTACAACCAACGTCCAGAGTATTGTTTTTTGAGCAAACCAATCACCGGCTTGTTGGTCGGAAACAGCATGCACCATATTCTGTTCGATATAGGGCGCCAGCGCACGCGTATCATCCTGCGAAAGCCAGCAGGCGATATCTACCAGATCCAGTGTAGGAGCAATATACAATGCAGTACCCGCAGCAAAGAAACGTTGCAATTCAAGCCAGGGCATTCGCGCTGTCTCTTGAAGCAGTTTTAATTTCAGTTCATCATCAGTGTTCATTACTTTCATTATACGGCAGACAGGTGTTACATGCGCTTTACAAAACCAAACCCGCTTATAAAATACTTCCTGTTCTTTTTATCAACATCCGTTTTTGTCCTTACGCTGCTTGCTGCCGAGCCTCATGTTGCTTATGCGCCTACCGATGAAAATCAACTTCCAGACGCAGTACTCGGAAGAGCCGGTCCATTGCAGGGACAAATCCTGGCATATTTCGAAGACCACCCAAAGACGCTAGGTTATCTGGCTCGACCCGCAACAAAACAGACCCAGGGCGCCGTTATCCTTATTCACGAATGGAACGGTCTGAGCGAACGTGTGAAACAAGTCGCAGATGCTTTCGCAGCAGAAGGATACCTCACCTTAGCCGCTGATTTATACAGTGGCCGCACGGGTTCCAACCGTGATGAAAATATGCTGTTGGTAAACGAAACCCTGGCCGACACAGCTACTCTGATTAAAAACCTGGATGCGGCGGCGAGCTACCTGAAAGCCCAAGGAAATACTACCGGTAAAGTTGCTGCAATCGGGTGGTGTTATGGGGGCGGCGTTGCACTCAGCTATGCATTAGGCAGTAAAAACCACGAAGCCACAGCCATATTCTATGGTAGCTTACTCGCTGACCCGGATAAGATGGCACACATTCAGCATGAAATTTACGGCACATTCGCAGCCAGCGATACGGGCATTCCCGTTGATCAGGTAAATGCTTTTGTCCTGGCACTGAGAAAGGCAAATATTTCTAACGATATTCACATATATGATGAAGTCAAACACGGCTTCTGGTTACACGTTGATCGAGATCCAGATACCAACATGGTGCCCGCACTAGATGCCTGGCAACGTCTTAAAACCTATCTGGACAGAGCGATCAACTAATCCGGGCAGACACTCAATACAAAAAACTGCCTAACGTTTGAATCGAATTTCACCACCGACTATGGTGTAGTCAACTTGCGTTTGCATAATTTTGTCTTCCGCCACATCCAAAATATTTTGAGACAATACAACAATATCCGCCAGTTTTCCTGGTGCCAGCGTGCCTTTAATATCTTCTTCAAAGGCCGCGTAAGCGTTGTTAATGGTATAACTTTGAAGTGCCTCCATGCGTGTCATTGCCTGATTAATGTTAAAACCGATACCTGCGCTTGTTAAGCGGGTAACGCTTGCATAATAAGATGCCAATGCACTAATCGGCTCGATCGGCACATCAGTACCGTTGGCGACAACCGCACCACTGTCAATTAGGTCCCGCCATACATAGGATGTCATTTGGGCTCGCTCTTCTCCAAGCCGTGAGGCAATCCACGGACCGTCAGAAGCACAGTGGATACCCTGTATTGCCGCGATAACACCCAGCTGGGAAAATCGAGGCACATCCTCGGGATGAATATGCTGAGCGTGCTCAATTCTCCAGCGCAGCGCTTTTCCGGATATAGCTTTGCCACCTTTGGCGTTATGCGACCAGGTACGCTGATACAAGTCCAACATTTCCCGGTTTGCCCGGGTACCAATAGCATGGGTATTAAACTGATATCCGAATTGAAGAGCAAGTTCAGCACTTCGCTCAAGGTCCGAAATAGGCGCCGATAACAACCCGGATGTATTAGGCTGATCAGCGTAGGGCTCAAGCAACCATGCGCCATGAGTCCCAAGGGCACCATCAGTCTGGCGCTTTATAGACCGTACGACCAGAAAATCATTGCCCTGAGCAGGCATAAGATAGGCAGCCAGATTTTCGGCCATGCTCTGATTAGACTCACCACCAACCATCACATACAAACGCAGAGGTAAATTTCCCTCCTGTTCGAGCATCTTGTAAAAATCAATGGTATCAAATGTTGCCCCTGCATCATGAAAAGAAGTAACGCCATAATGTAAGGCTTCAGATCCTGCCAATAATACTCGCTCGCGATTTATGGCCTCACGCTCCGCCGCTGAAAACCGCAATTCACGCTGTTCCAAAGCCTGCGCAAGCAGCTCAATTGCATTCTCACGCAACAGGCCAGTAGCTGCCCCGCTAGCCGTTCTTACAATGGTGCCTCCATCGGGATCCGGGGTCTGTGCCCCTATTCCTGCAACCTGCAGAGCTGATTTATTAACATAGACGGCGTGACCACTTGCATGCACAAGATAAACCGGATTATCAGGCGAATAAGTACTTAAAACAGCATTGAGTGGCACGCCATCCACACTGTCCTCGGGTAAACTATCCCATTTTTCCTGGTGCCATCCTCGCCCCAAGATCCATTCCCCAGGTGCTCTGGAATCCACAGCCTGACTCACTAAATCAATCAGTTCCTGCCAGTTGGCTACAGAGCTCAGATCAAGAATCTGACGCGCTTGCCCCAAATTCATATAATGCCCGTGCCCTTCGATAAAGCCCGGAATTACCATCCGGCCCTGCAGTTCAATAACCTCGGTATCGGGCCCTATGTAGGTGGAAATCTCATCATCACTGCCCAGAGCAACAATAGTAAAACCATTTACCGCAATCGCCTGAACTTTCCCTAACGCGGGGTCAACCGTCACGACCACCCCCCCACGAAGTATTAAATCTGCAGGATCACGAGCTTCATCCCTATAATCAGATTCGAACTCATTTGTCCCGCAGGAGATGAATGTTACGAGTAAAAATGCACAGACCAGCCGGTGTATAATTCTGCCGGCTGACGAGGACCTAATAAATAATCCCATAAAGGCTCCTTCACATTTTAAAAATGCCAGCATACAAGCTAATTGCATTGCAGGTAAATGCACCACATACTGGGCATCACGCTCACCACACTGTGTCCAGTAACACAACCCAGGGAGGGTGTTGTATTGAGCAAATGCCAGGTGATTCTTTTAGATGATCATGCTGTTTTTCGTGAAACACTGGCGAAAGGCCTTGAACTCGCCCATCAAATAAAAATTACCGGTGAAGCAGAGAGCTCTGAACAATGTCTTAGCCTGCTTAAAAACTTAAAGTGTGATGTATTGGTGCTCGACCTATCGCTCTCGGGTTCTAGTGGAGCGGATGTCCTCTCGCATATAGTGCAGCAATACCCAGGTATAGCCGTTCTCATTCTATCTGCCCATGCGCCTGATCATTTTATTGCCCGACTGATACGCCAAGGTGCGTCTGGCTTCGTCCATAAAAGTCACTCACTGGAGCATGTTGCACAAAGCATTTTGCGTGCTAAAGAAGGCCAATTGGTAATTGATAATGATTTGGCAGAAATTATTGCGCGACACGATCAATACGGAGCGGAATTACCCCACGAATCACTATCCAACAGAGAACATCAGGTCATGCATTTACTGATTACAGGCAAAACCATCACCCAGATTGGCCAGGAATTGAATTTAAACGTTAAGACCATAAGTACTTACCGTAAACGCATTATGGATAAGCTCGGGGTAAAATCAAACGTGGATATGCTTCACTATGCTATCCAGAACTCACTCGAGAAATAGCACAGAAAAAGCGGGAGAGCCATTATGACAGCCAAATCAATCAATATTATTAACTCGAAAAAAACGGCACTCGATTGTTTACATAACTTATCCAATCAATTGGCAAGTATTCGCCTGAATGCAGAAATAGCTGAGTTCAGTACCAACTCAGCCAAAATACACGAAGTGAAAAACGCACTGAAAAATATTCTTGGCACAACCCAAATTATTGAACAGGATATAAGCATTATTGCCTCTCAAATACGAAATATAAATGCCTAACTTAGTGCCTGCATTTCGCGTATAGATTTATGTGCGTAAAATTTTGTGTGTAGATTTTGCAGTTAAGATAAACAACCCGATTTTATTACCACGGACGGCGAAATAAAATGTCGGCAACATCTGAAAAAACTGTTCTACTCGTAGACGACGACACCTCAATCGGTATCCTGCTGTATAAGCTATTGGCTCTACATAACATCAAAGTTATTGTGGCCGAACGAGCTGCTGATGCCATTGCCCTGCTCAAAAGCAAGCCCGAGATTGACCGCTTACTCGTCGATATCAATCTGGGAAGCCCTTGGTCCGGTAGAGAGGTAGGTGCTGCAGCGCTATCTATTCGGCCTGATCTAAGCTGTATATTCATGACTGGAGATCATACGATTGACCTCCCAGATATCGATATAGAAAATGCGCATCTTATTTATAAGCCCTTTCAAACCCCCGCTCTAATTGAACTGTTTGCATTCTAAAACGTAGAACTTACCGCATGGTGAATGCTTTATTTTTCTGCCCCTACCAAGCACTTAATAGATTTATAAAATATAGTTAGACAGTTTTCAATAGGTATATTCTGGAAACATTCCAAAATCCCACAACAATATAGTCACAGTAAGCAATCCCACAAAAGCGACAAGGGCAATGGCAAAAACCGCACTGGCGTATAAAAATGCCTGGGTCTCGGTAACACGCATAATGGGGCATACACCTATATACAGGAGAAATATGCAATAACATGCCACACCCACACCCAGTATTATGTCGAGCCAGAGTATCGGCTGAAGGCCCATAAAGCCTGCCACGAAGAAGGGTGTCGCTGTATAGGTAATCAATCTGACACCATCGGAGAAACTTGCATTTCCGTCGTCCCCTTCTGTGTAGGATTCAGACATCCAGTTCACCAAAGAACCCATAAACAAAACTCCCGCAAGCATGGCTAAAAAAAACATAATGCACATCGGCGCCGCTGTCGCCTTCGTCAATTTCACCATATCTTCACCGATGGTCCAGCCAACTTCGGTTACACCGTAGTACCAGCAAACAGCAGGTATAAGCGCCGATGGTATTAAGTGCAAACCAAGAAGTTTAACAATCCCCGCGTTGTGAGAGGCAATCAACTGCCAGCCCTTGCGTGGATTAAACAACAAAACGATTCCATCAAAGATAGTATGCATTAATTTTCTCCATGCTCTTTTTCGATTTTCTCTTCAAATATATCCAAACCATGTTGGTCCAGGTTAGCAAACTGATCTTGTTCAACTGCCCAGACAAATATTTTTGCTGCAAGCGCTAGCAACAAGATAGACAAAGGGATAAGAAAAAATAAACTTTCCATTAACCACCCTCCACGAGTTTGTATGGCTCAATTTTTTTTTCACTGAATTGATATAATGGGCAACGAATGAGTCGAACTGCATTCAGCATCACTCCAGTTGAACTCAAAGCCATACCCAATGCAGCGAGCCAGGGTGGCACCAATCCAAGAGCTGCTGCAGGAATAGCAATTACATTGTATGAAAAAGCCCAGACCAAATTTTGGTTCATCACTCTGCGCGTTAACCTGGCAATATTGAAAAGATCTGCCAGAGCGCTTAAACGTGAGGTAAATAAAACTATATCGGACTTGGATTTTACCAGGTCATTGGATTCCAGCATTGCCACGGACACATCAGCACCCGCTAAAGCTGGCAGATCATTTATTCCATCACCTACGAACATAACAGTATGTTGTTTATCGATCAGCGTATTCAGCATATCCCACTTGTCTTCCGGTGCCTGCTCTGCATCAAAATCCAAGCCAAGTTTATCAGCGACCCTCGCACAATTATTCTGTTTATCACCACTGAGGATATGAACTCCCAAGCCCTCCCGCTGTAGAACCTCCACTGTTGCCTGTGCATTTTCGCGAAGGGGGTTTTCAATACCAAAAGTGGCAGCAGGCTGATTGTTAACGCTCATAAATACTGTATTCACAGGCACTTCATACGCCTCGTCAAAAGAACAGTATCCGGCACTGCCCACTCGCACGATATCCTGGCCCAAATTCGCCTGCACACCAGCGCCAAGCGTGCTTTCCACAGACTCAAGTGCAATTTCAGATGTACTAAAACAGCGAGCAAGAGGATGTGAACTGTACATCTGCAATGCGCTGGCGATAGCCAGACACCATTGCGCGTCATATGTACCTAAGGTATTAACAGCGGATATACCGGCTTTCGGTTTCGTTAATGTCCCTGTTTTATCAAATAGTATATCGGTCACTTTTGGTAACAGTTCAAGAAACGTACTGTCCTTTAAAACTACGCCCGCATGGCGAAGTCGCACCATAGCTGCAGAAAGTGCCGCCGGGATAGCCAGCGACAACGCACAGGGACAGCTAATAACAAGTACTGCAAGGGCTGCAGAAAATGCCTGTCCAGAATCTACAAGACACCAACCAAAATAGGTAAGCATAGCAAACAACAATATGCAGGGAATGAATATCCGGGCAATCTGGTCAGCCAAACGTGCCACGCGATTTTTTGCCAGCATGGTATCAGTGGCAAGACGGTTGATTGCAGCAAATCGGGTTTTTTCGGATACGGCCTGAACAGACAGATAAATCCCCGCACCACGATTAAAGGTACCGGCATACAGATTTTCGCCCTTCGCCTTTTTACAATGCTGGCTTTCTCCTGTCAGCAAAGCTTCATCTATATATGCCTGTTCAGATATCAAGGCACCATCGACGGATATTTGCTCGCCCTCTCCAACCCAAAGCGTATCCCGAACGCTTACATCGGCCACAGGGACTTGCTCGTGACTGCTATCCTTTACCAGCGTTACAATATTCGGCAACGAATGCATTAAAGCATCTTCTGTATCAACCCGATGTTTGAGGTTTAAATCAATATACCTCGCCAACAACAATAAAAAGGTAAACATAACTACCGATTCATAGTAGACCTCACCCTGCCCCACTAAAGTTGCATACAAACTAACCAGAAAAGAAATGGCTATGGCAAGAGCGATGGGTACATCCATTCCTGGACCAGTACGCAGGGACTTAAGCGCACCAATGTAAAAGGGCATTGCCGAGTAACTGACTACCGGGATACAAAAAAGTAGCGCGGTATACTCAAGTATTCGACGATATCCCTCATCGATTCCCGATAAAATGCCCGCATACAATCCAATCACAACAGTCATCACCTGCATCATCGACAAGCCTGCGATGCCCAGCCTCTTCAATAGATCTGCACTCAGGTCAGCGCCATTACGCGTATCAGATCCGGACAAACTATGAGACCCAGAAAGATAAGGGTGAAAACCCATATGTTCAATGCGCTGCAATAATTCATGTACCGGTACGGCGTTTTCATGGGATACGATCAACTGTCGGCGTGCCGGATTAAATTGAAGACGTAAAACACCATCCAGGTGATTTAGAGTAGCGCGTATTTTTGCAACACAACTGGCACAATGCATATCGTCAATATTGAAAGTCGTAGTACTCATCGCTGCGTACTACCATCTGAGCGCTCAGCGAGTTTATAACTCGATTTAGACAATGGCACGGACCGTGTTTCCACTTCAGGATCGATAGTGCCCAAGGCATAACAGTAGATTACAATGCCCATTACTAAACTGGCCAGAGGTGGTAATAAAACAATGCAAAGCGTCAATCGTTTCATATATTTTCACCGGTAATACCATTTACGGCTGCTAAGTTCAGAGTTTCCGCGGTGCCCTGTAAACCAACATCAATGGAAGATTGTGGTGCAATGAAACGCGTTTCCTCCGACACACAATCATCTGTACCCGCCTCACAAAGGTTCAGAGTAACAGGAAAATTTGCCAGTACAGGATGTGTCACTTTAATGAGCAAGGGCACATTTTCCAGACCACCCGCCAGTAGATCAAAACTGCGCGTGCTCAATAATTCTACACGGGGAATGGGCTTACTCACTGAGGAAAAATGTTCATCAGAAAGATGCAGTTTTAATTCAAACACCACTGTGGATTGCTGCCGGTTCATTACTTTAAGCTGATAATCATTTCTGACTGACCCGTCCGCCAGGGTATGGTAAAGCTCCCCTCGCTCCCTGATTATATCAATAGCGAAAGGATCACGATTGATCAGCGCACTGGCAAAAGCCACTAGCATGAGCAATAGAGCTCCGCTATATCCAACGCTTCTACCACGCACCCAGCGCGTAACACCACCATGGAGTACACGCTCGGTGGTATAACTGATCAGGCGAGTTGCGTAACCCATTTTTTCCATTACCTGATCACAGGCATCAATGCATGCAGCACAACTAATACATTGATATTGCAAGCCCTCACGTATATCTATCCCGGTAGGACAAACCTGCACGCATAGCTGACAATCTATACAATCCCCCAGAGCGTTCCTGCTATCGCTGGATTGTTTTGCCTGCCCCCGTTTACGAGACCCTCTTGGATCTCCTCGAACATCATTGTAGGAAACTACCAGCGTGTCCTCATCAAACATAGCTGATTGAAAGCGTGCATATGGACACATATATATACACACTTGCTCGCGCATCCAGCCAGCATTCAAATACGTCGCACAAGTAAAAAATGCTATCCAGAATAAGCGCCACCCATCGATATCAAAGGCAAAGAGTGCGGGAACCAGCTCCCTGACCGGCGTAAAATAGGCTACAAATGCTATGCCTGTGAGCATCGCAAAACCTAACCACATTAGGTGTTTGGCGATTCTTTTTGCAACTTTTTCTAAGCTCCAGGGTGCCGTTTCCAAACGAATGCGTTGATGTCGTTGGCCTTCCGTTACCTGTTCTAACCACATGAAGACTGCTGTCCAGATAGTTTGCGGACAGGTATACCCACACCAGACACGCCCAACAAAAGTGGTTAGAGTGAACAGAGCAAATGCTGCAATGATCAACATCCAGCCTAGCAGCCACAACTCCTGAGGCCATGCAGTGAGACCAAAGATATGAAACTGCCTGGCAGGCAAATCGAACAATACTGCCTGGTGAGAATTCCAATTAATCCAGGGGGTCGCAAAATACACAATCAGAAAGGGCCAACCACTTAACAATCTAAGGCGCTGATAAAAACCACTGACACCCCTGGTATAAATTTTCTCACGGCGCTGGTACAGATCTACCTGATCAAAACCCTTGAGGACGACCAATTCAGCATCGTTAGTGGCTGGCTCACTCATTTGCTAAGATTCAAAAGAAATCCAGAAAGTATGGTGATACGGTTGTCATCCAGGACATCAGACTGACTCGGCATAATACCACTTCGCCCGTCCCGTATACTTAATGCGATGGACTCCGCTGCTCCGCCATACAACCAAATATCATTACTCAGGTCCGGGGCACCAAATAGTACATTACCTTTACCCTGGGCTCCGTGGCACGCAATGCACATTACATTAAAAGAAGCTTTTCCACGTATTGCTGCATCCTGTACATGATCTCTGCCGGAAAGGCTCAGTACATACTGCGTGACATCAGCAACCCCCCCCTCACCCCTGTCTCTTATACACATCTGAC